>JAZKRS010000036.1:0-29167 GCA_036626435.1 Haloarculaceae archaeon
GTCACCTCGCGGCCGGGACAGGACGGACAGGTCAACGCCGTCCTCGTCGAGTAGCCGGTGGCGACCGCAGGATGTCGGGGCCGCTTCACCGGATCCCGGTCGCCGGAGTCCGCCGACCGCTGCTTGGCACGCAACGCCCCGGGAAAATATTGTGTGCTACATACCGGTCACGAGCAAACATATAAACTCTGTATACGTAGCCCTCACCACCACCGACAATGACAGCGTCTGGCGTCGGCATCGACGGGGAAGACAGCACGTCCGGCGGACTCAATCTGTCGCCGGCCGTCGCACAGGAACACCGCCGCATCGACACCACTCGGTGGGACGACATCTACGTCGTCGGCGACCCACACGGCTGTCTCGGCGCCGTGGAGCGGCTGTTCGACCGCCTCGACGTCGGCCCGGCGGACCTCGTCGTCTTCGTCGGCGACCTCGTCAGGAAGGGCCCCGACAGCCAGGGCGTGCTCGATCTCGTTCGCGTCCAGGACAACGTCGTGAGCGTCAGGGGCAACAACGAACAGGGGCTCATCGACGGCGACAAGACAGCGCCCGACCTCGGGTCGGAGGACGTCGCGTTCGTCGAGTCCCTGCCGGTCGTCGTCTCCTTCGACGACGTCGCCGTCGTTCACGGCGGCATAGACCACCGGAAGCCGCTCCGAAACCACGACACACGTGACCTGCTGACGACCCGTTCGCTGGCCAGCGGCGGCTACGAGCGGCCATACTGGTTCGAACAGCGACGGGAGATGCCGCGCGTGTGTTTCGGCCACACCGTCCTGTCAGAACCGTTCGCGACTCCGTACGCCGTCGGGCTCGACACCGGGTGTGTCTACGGCGGCGAACTGACGGCCTACGACTACGGACGCGACCGGTTTGTCTCTGTCGACGCCGGCGCGACCTACCAGAGCCGGCCTGAAGAAAAGTTCGTCTCGCCCGCTCCTGCCATGCCGACCGACGGCAGTGAGTCACCGCCGGACAGTCGGCTCAGGGAACGAAAGCGCGAAGACGGTGGCGACCTTTCCTCAGGTTCATGACCGAGAGGGGCGATCTCGACGATCCGGACTACTATCTGAACCGCGAACTCGGCGAACTCGCATTCCAGCGGCGCGTTCTCCACGAAGCCGTCGACGACCGGAACCCGCTGTTAGAGCGGGTGAAGTTCCTCGCCATCTTCACGCAGAACATGGACGAGTTCTTCCGCAAGCGGGTCGGCGGGCTCAGACAGCAGATCCTCGCCGGCGTAACCGAACGGACCGTCGACGGGATGACGCCCGAAGAGCAGTGGGACGCCGTCCTGGAGACGGCCCGTCCGATGTTCGACCGCCAGGCAGAGACCTACGGACAGATCCGTGACCACCTCGCCACGGAAGGCATCCACATCGAGGACTACGACGACCTCGCTGCGGACGAGTGGGCAGAACTCCGGGAGTACTTCCAGGAGTCCGTGATGCCGACGCTCACACCGCTTACTTTCGACCCCGCTCATCCGTTCCCGCACATCTCGAATCTGAGTCTCTCGCTTGCGGTTCTGACCCGGGACGACCCCGACACCAGCCCGGTCTTCTCGCGGGTGAAGGTGCCCGGCAACCGCCCCAGACTCATCCAGGTCGGCGACGACACCCGCTACGTCCTGCTCGAGGAGGTCATCGGCGCAAACCTGGACCTGCTCTTCCCGAACGTCGAGATTGTCGACTACTCCACGTTCCGGGTCACCCGTAATGCGGAGGTGCGGCGCAACGAGGACATCGCCGAGGACCTGGTTGAGCAGATCCAGGAGGTGATCCGCGAACGCCGGTTCGCGCGGATCGTCCGCCTGGAGATAGACGAGACCGCCTCGCCGCTGGTGCGTGACCTCCTCGTCGAGCAACTCGATCTCCGGGAGTCCGAGGTGTTCGACCTGCCAGAGCCACTCGACTACCGGGACTTCCTCTCGCTTCTCGACCTGGATTACCCCGCGCTCAAGCGCGACCCGTGGACGCCCCGCGCTCACCCGCGCCTCCCGCCGTCGGGGGACGTCGACATCTTCGAGGAGATACGCCGGAAGGACATCCTCGTGCACCATCCGTATCACTCCTTCGAGGACACCGTACAGCGGTTCCTCGACGAGGCCGCACACGACCCGGACGTCCTCGCGATCAAGGCCGCAATCTACCGGACTGCAGAGGATTCGACCGTGGTCAAGAGCCTCATCGAGGCGGCGCGAAACGGCAAACAGGTCGGCGTGATGGTCGAACTCAAGGCCCGCTTCGACGAGAAGAACAACCTCCGGTGGGTCGAGCGCCTCGAGGAGGAGGGCATCCACGTCGCCTACGGCAAACTCGGATACAAGACCCACACGAAGACGGCACTCGTCGTCCGCGAAGAGCCCGACTGCGTCCGTCTGTACTCCCACATCGCCACGGGCAACTACCACTCCGAGACGGCAAAGCAGTACGAGGACCTGGGTCTGCTGACCGCAGAGCGCGCAATCGGTCACGACCTCGTCAAGCTGTTCAACTACTTCACCGGCCACAGCCTCCACGAGGAGTACGACAAGCTCCTCATCGCGCCGACCAATATGCGCGAGCGGTTCGTGAGCCACATTCGCCGCGAGGCCGACAACGCCCGGGAGGGGGAAAAAGCCCGGATCGTCGTGAAGGCCAATCGCCTCGAGGATCCGGAGATGACGCGAGAGCTGTACGCGGCCTCGCAGGCCGGCGTCGACATCGACCTGGTGATCCGCGACATCTGTCGTCTCCGGCCCGGCGTCAAGGGGCTGAGCGAGAGTATCACGGTTCGCAGCCTCGTGGGGCGATTTCTGGAACACTCCCGAATCTGGTACTTCCACAACGGCGGCGACGCCGAGTTCTTCGTCGGGTCCGCCGACTGGATGCACCGCAACCTCGACGACCGCGTCGAGGCGGTCGCACCCGTCGAGGATCCCGAACTCCAGACCTACCTTCGGACCCACCTCGATACGCTGCTCGCGGACAACCGGCGGGCCTGGGAGATGCAATCCGACGGCACGTACGTGCAGTGTACTCCCGGAGAGGAGGACGTCGCCGACACCCACGAGCGAGCGATGGACCGCGCGGAGAGAGAGGAGCCGGACCCGGAGGACGAACCCGTCGCCGTCGATCTGGAGGGGCCACTAGCTCCGGAACCGGGGGAGACCGACATCCCGATCCAGTTCCCCGACGCCTTCTTCGAACCCTCACTCGACGAGGTCGTCCGACGGTCCGACGTGGGGTCCGGGTCCCCCGGAGACGAGTCGGCAGTCACCGGCGATCCGCCGGAAGATGAGCGGGACGCCGACAGCGAAAGCGAGGGGGCACAGACGTCGCGAAGTTCCGAGTAATCCGCGGCGGTCAGGGCCGCGGCGCCGCCTTCTGGAGTGCGCTCTCGGCGATGTTGCCGCCGTAGTCGGCGGTCCGTGACAGCGAGTCGACGACCAGCCCGAGCACCTGCGCACGCTGGGGGTCGAGGTCACGAATCTGATCGTCGACATCGCGAACGGTCTCGTCGACGCCTACGATCTGGCGCCGCGCCTCGTTTGCCATCTCGACGGCCTGATCGGAGTCGTCTTCCAGCAACGCGTCCATCGCGGTCTCCGGGACCTCGCTTGCCTGCACCTGGAGCCTGGTGAGTGACTCGGTCGCACTCTCCGGGATCTCCTCGATCTCCAGGGCGAGGTCGGCGATCTTGGTCGCGTGGTCGGCGATGCGTTCGAGCTGACGGGCGCCGGACTGGAAGTCGAAACAGGTGTCTCGCGGGAAGCCGATCTCGTTTGCGGCTGTGGGGTTTCGCAGGACGGTCCGGAACACCCGGGAGATCATATACCAGAGGCGGTCGACGTCGTCGTCCCGTTCCTTGACGTCCCGGGCAAGCTCGTCGTCACCCGTCACCAGGGCCTCGACGGCGTCCTCGAGCATCGTCAGCGAGACCAGCCGCATGCGCGTGATGGCGTTGTAAATCGACAGCTCGGAGGAGTCGAGAAGGTCCTGTAACACGACGTGTTCCGTGGTCTCCTCGATCACTTCCAGCCCGACGAGCCCCTGTGTCGCGTCGCGGATGATGCGCCGCTGTGTCGCGGTGATCCGCCCGGCTTCGAGCCTGATGACGTCGAACCCGCTGACGTACATCGTCATCACCGCCCGCGTGAGTTCGTGGGCGTCGTCCATGCCGGAGACCTCGAGCGATCCCTCGATGCGGCCCTCTTCGCGCCGGGGCGCCAGCAGGAGGAGGTCCTCCTCGGAGTGGAATTCGACGATGCTCCCCGCGCTGACGTCGTTTTCCGTCGCCCACTCCTTCGGGAGTGACACCGTGTACGTCGACCCGCCCGTGACCTGGACTTTGCGCGTCTCCATACTCGATAGTTTGTCTGCTCCCCTGTAATAAATCAATCCAATTCTATATACTTATTTGTCTAAACACATACCCCGATGAAAGTGCCGGAAAAATAAGCTTTTTGTGCGGTTCGATCGGTCGGACTGTCGCCGAATAGCGTGCGCGATCCCGTCCAGCCATGGGACGACTGGAGGGACACCGAAACGCGGCTGTAAGTACTTTTGATGCCCTGTAGAACGTTTTTAACGGCTGACAGCCATCCCGTGTGTTAGCTTTTCTCGACCGTATATCTATATATATAATATATTATTTGGTAGATGTATTAGCAGAGTATTTATTATACCCTCCGCGACGTTCTGGTGATGTCACGAAAATTCAACGGTGGTGTCTCGAGGCGTAAATTCCTGATCGGGACCGGGGCAACTGGCGCGATTGCGCTGGCCGGCTGTACGCAGGATAGCGGTGACGGCGGCGACGGGAGCAGTGACGGTGGGGATGGCGGTAGCGACGGTGGAGACGGTGGTAGCGACGGCGCCGACGGCAGTGACGGCAGCGACGGCAGCGACGGCAGTGACGGCGGCGACATGGAGCTGTCGGGGAACATTCGCGTCTCCGGTAGCAGTACGGTGTTCCCGGTGGCGACGGCTGTCGGGGAGTTGTTCCAGGAACAGCACCCCGAGGTGAGCTTCGACATCAGCCGGGACGGGAGTTCGGGCGGCTTCGAGAACGTCTTCATCCCGGGCGATTCCGACATCAACAACTCCAGCCGCCGAATCGGCGAGGACGAAGTCCAGGCAATCCGGGACAACGGGTTCGAGCCCGTCGAGTTCTTGATCGGACGCGACGCCCTGACGGTCGTGGTCAACAACGACAACGACTGGGTCGAAGGGCTGACCTTCGGGCAACTCGAGCAGATCTGGCAGCCGGACGGGCCCGAGATGTGGTCCGACGTCAACTCCGACTGGCCCGACGAGGAGTTCGACCTGTACGGTGCGGCGACCACCTCCGGGACCTTCGACTTCTTTACCGAGACGATCCTGGGAGAGGAGGGTCGAATCCGGGACGATTTCGAGGGGACCGAGGAGGACGACCTGATCGCCGAGGGTGTCCAGGGTAACACGGCCGCGCTGGGGTACCTGCCGTTCGCCTACTACACGAACAACCCCGACGAGACGAGGGCGGTGCCGCTGGCAGAAGAGGAGGGCCAGGATTTCGTCGATCCGAGCCTGGAGGCAGCCGCCTCCGGGGACTACGCGCTCGCACGCCCGCTGTTTTTCTACGCCAACGACAACATGGTCCAGGAGAAATCCCACCTCCAGGAGTTCATCAGCTTCTACATCGAGCAGTCGACCCGCGAGGATCTCATGGCCCAGCAGATCGGCTACGTGCCATCCTCGGACGATAGGGCCTCGACGAATACGGACAACCTCGAGCAGGCCATCAACGACGAGTACGAGCACCCGTTCTGAAACCGAGAATCGCCAGTCTAATATCGTGTCCACAACACCATCGAACCGGGATCCAATCGTTCGATGAGCGAGCGCAGACCGGAGCTACAGCGCGACGGCCTGGCGGTCCGCAAGGAGCGCCTGTACGGTCGGCTGCTTGCGCTCTGTGCGGTTTTGACCATCGCAGTCTCGGTCGGAATCGTCCTGGCGCTGGCAGGTGAGACGCTCAATTTCTTTTCGCAGGTGTCGTTCGTCGACTACATCACCGGGACGAACTGGAGCCCAGTCGTCGGAGATCCGGTTTTCGGCGTCCTGCCGCTGGTGAGCGGAACGTTAATCATCACGGTCGTCTCGGCGCTGATCGCGCTTCCGATCGGTCTCGGGATCGCTATCTACCTGAGCGAGTACGCGAGCGAGCGCGTTCGCTCGGTCCTGAAACCGTCCCTGGAGATCCTCGCTGGCGTCCCGACGGTCATCTACGGCTACTTCGCGCTGGTGTATCTCACCCCGATTCTCGACGCGCCGCTGCCGATTTCGCAGACGCTGATCCCCGAGTGGCTGGGATTCTCGCTTCCGGTGATCCCCGGTGGGGTGCCGCTACTACCGGAGTTCACGTTGGTCGTCAGCGAATTCACCTTCGTGATCCCGTCTTTGCGGACGTTCAACGTCCTCTCAGCGAGCGTCGTCGTCGGGATCATGGTGATCCCGATGGTCTCCTCGATCAGCGAGGACGCGCTGAGTTCGGTCCCCGACTCGCTGCGAGAGGCGGCCTACGGGCTCGGGTCGACGAAGTTCGACGTCTCGACGAAGGTGGTCGTCCCCGCAGCGACTTCGGGTATCATCTCCTCGTACGTGCTGGCGCTTTCGCGGGCGATCGGCGAGACGATGGCCGTCACCATCGCCGCCGGGCAGAGCCCGAAGCTACCCGCCTTTCCCGACATCTTCGTCAACCTCACGGAGTCGACCCAGACGATCACCGCAGCGATGGTCCAGATCGCACAGGCCGAATCCCGATCCGGTGTGTTACTGGAGTCGATGTTCGCCCTCGGGTTGACGCTGTTTGCGATCACTCTCATCATGAACATCCTCGCGGAGGGTATCCGGCGGCGCTACAGGGAGGAGTATAGCTGATGGCGACAGACACCGGAACTGGAACGTTCGCGGGTGACAGGAGTCTGTGGTGGCGCCGAATCAAGGGGCGGCTCTTCGAGGGTCTCCTCGTCACCGCCACGCTGTTCGGACTCGTCTCGCTCGTCACCATCTTCGTGCTCATCTCCTGGGACGCCCTCGGTCCGGACGCGGCCACACCCGAGTGGTATCTCGTGTACTTCGGGACGCTCGTCGGACCAGTGAGTGCGTACACCCTGTACGTTCGGCGCCGACCGGCAGCAAAGTCCGTCAGCGCGATGTCGTACGTCGTCGTGTTCGGGTCGCTGACGACTTCCCTTGTGGTGTTCGCAGTGGTCGACGCGGTCCGACCCCACGATGTGATCGTCCCTCTCGCGTTCGCGACGCTTCCGCCGCTTGCTATCATCGGGTATGCTCGCGTCTACGGGGAAACACACCTCACTGGCCCCGCCATCCCGGTGTCGATAGTTGTCGGGCTCGCGGCCAGCGTGTTCCTCCACGACACCATTCTCTCCGTCATTGCGATCCTCGCTGACTGGGTGGTATTCGTCGGCATCGTGACCGTCCCCGTGGCCGCGATGCTCGGAATCGTCGCCCGGCGGCGCTGGAACGATCGGGTCGGACTGATGACGGCTGGCCTCGTGGTCGGTGTGGCGCTCGGAGCAGCCGTCGCCGGGCTCTCGACGGGGCGCGAGCCCTCGTTGTGGGTCGTTCTCGCATCCGGGACCGTGGCACCGATCGGGTTTTTCGTCGCCGACACCCTGGCCAACCGCTCGGAGGGTCAAATCGGTCTTTTCGGGCCCGCTATCCTCGTCGGTGGCGTCCTGCTCGGCGCGTCGATCGAAAGGCAGTACGGGATTGCCGGTCTGGACTCCTGGCTCAATCCGACGCTGCTTCTGGACAGTTGGTCTACCTTCCGTCCGGAGCAGGCCGGCATCTATCCCCAGGTCGTCGGCTCGATCATGATCGTCGGGATCATGGCCTTCATGTCGTTTCCCGTCGGCATCGGCGCAGCGGTCTATCTGGAGGAATACGCCCCGTCCTCGGGGTGGAAGGGGATGCTCGCGAGCACGCTCGACGTCAACATCTCGAACCTCGCGGGCGTTCCGTCGGTGGTCTACGGGCTGCTCGGGCTGGCACTGTTCAGACAGGTGTTTGGACTCTCACCGGGTATCGCTGTCGCTGCCGGCGCGACGCTTGGCCTGTTGATCCTCCCGATTGTCATCGTCTCCTCACAGGAGGCGCTCAGATCCGTTCCGGACGAACTCCGGCAGGCTTCGTACGGAATGGGTGCGAGCAGGTGGCAGACCGTCCGGAACGTCGTCCTTCCGGAGGCGGTTCCCGGCATCCTCACCGGAACCATCCTGTCGCTCGGGCGGGCCATCGGCGAGACCGCTCCGCTTGTCATGATCGGGGTTGCGACCACACGGTTCTCCCCACCGGAGGGGCTCTTCTCGGGTGCAACGGCGCTTCCGTTGCAGATCTTCGCCGCCAAAGGGAACAACATCCCGGAGTACCGGGTCGGCGTCGTCGCCGCAGCGGCGCTCGTATTGCTGTTGTTGATGCTCGTGATGAACGCGACGGCGATTCTCATCCGAAACAAATACCAAAGAAAGTGACACCATGAGCGGGAACAAAGCCAGTAACATCGAGGAATCGACCACGGACAGATCGCTGGGGGCACCCGATGTAGCCGACAGGAGTCAGACCGACGCCCGCCACCAGCAGTCGACCGAGACCATAATCGAGTCCCGGGGACTCGACGTCTACTACAACGACGACCGGGCGCTCCAGAACGTCGACATGGAAATTCCGGAAAACAGAGTGACCGCGATTATCGGCCCTTCCGGGTGTGGCAAGTCCACGTTTCTCCGGTGTCTGAACCGCATGAACGACCTCGTCGACGCCGCCCACGTCGAAGGTGAACTCATCTTCGACGGGATCGACCTGTACGGGGAGGACGTCGACCCCGTCGTCCTTCGCCGGAAGATCGGTATGGTGTTCCAGCACCCCAATCCCTTCCCGAAGAGCATCTACGACAACGTCGCTTACGGCCTTCGCGTACAGAACCGGACCGTCAACGACGACATCGTCGAACAGGCACTGAAACGGGCGGCTCTCTGGAACGAGGTCGAGGATCAACTCGACAAGAGCGCACTGGACCTCTCGGGTGGCCAGCAACAGCGGCTCTGTATCGCCCGCGCCATCGCCGTCGACCCCGACGTCATCCTGATGGACGAACCCGCCTCGGCGCTCGACCCGATCGCCACCTCGAAGATCGAGGACCTCATCGAGGAACTCGCCGAGGAGTACACGGTGGTGATCGTCACGCACAACATGCAACAGGCCGCCCGGATTTCGGACAAGACCGCCGTCTTCCTCACTGGGGGCGAACTCGTCGAGTTCGACGACACCCAGAAAATCTTCGAGAATCCCGAGCACCAGCGCGTCGAGGACTACATCACCGGCAAGTTCGGCTAGGACTGGCCCCGGAGACAGCCGCATACCACACGATGCGACGCCGGCAACTTCTGGCTGCGATGGCCGCGGGAATAGCTGGGACTGCAGGCTGTGTGTCTGTGCTGGATAACCAGAAACAGAGTGCGGATCGAAACCGACAGACTACAGCAGCAGGCGAGCAAGCGACCGCGGGGTCCCCCGAAGTCCCGCGTCCGTCGGATCTAGATCTCCCCGTTCCCAAGTCAGAACTGATCGAGGCCGCACCCAGGGACGGCATCCCGGCGATCACCGAGCCTGCCTTCGGCGCCGACTGGGTCGGGCCTGCAGATGACCGTCTCGCGGTCGGTCCTGAACGGACAGAGCCGGGAGGTGACGATCGAACCGCGACTGTCGGCGAGCGACGAGGTGATCGGGGTCGTCCGCGACGGCGTCGCGCGGGCCTACCCCCTCTCGGTGCTCCGGTGGCACGAGGTGGTCAACGACTCGCTCGGCGGACCCTTGCTGGTCACGTACTGTCCGCTCTGTGCCAGCGGCATTACGGCCACGCGGCGGGTTGGCGGGAAGTCGACCGTCTTCGGGGTCTCGGGGCTGCTGTGGCGCTCGAACCTCGTGATGTACGACACTGCCTCCGGAAGCCTCTGGAGTCAGCTCGTTGCGACTGCAATTCGAGGTCCCCGTGCCGGCGAGACCCTGCCGCTCGTTCCATCGACGCTGACAACTCTGGCGTCGTGGCGGGAGTCACATCCCGACACGGAGATACTGTTGCCGCCGCCGGAGTCAGAGACGATATCCGGCGCCGGGCCGTTCGACTACGTGGCTGACAGGTATGCCAGGTACCGTGCCAGTCGCCAGCCCGGCTTCGGATCCACGCCGGATGCGGGAGGCCCCACCCGAAGACCCAAGTTCTGGGGGTTACAGTCGACGGGACGGCACGGGCCTACCTATCCTGTCGTCCGCGAAGCCGGCGTCGTCAACGACACCGTCGGTGGCCGATCAGTCGTTGTCACCACGGTCCCCGACGAGGGTGTGAGCGCACTCCGTGGAACGCTGGTCGGGTACGACTGGCGAGCCGACGGCAACCAGTTCACCTTTTCTTCCGACACCCCCGAATACATGCGGGCCGGCGGAACGCGCTGGGAGGTCGCAACCGGCCGCGGTGTTGACGGGCCGTACGCTGGCGTCCAGCTTGGTCGCCTCGAAGACGCCAGAACGACACACTGGTTCGCCTGGAAGGAGTTCTACCCGGACACCAGCAAATTCGGCTCACACTTACTGACGGCTATACCTTCGTGAGCATAGTCGACCCCACGGGGGGCCGAAATCGCTCACGGACTTATAGCCGTTAGTATCAGTTCGGCGGTCGATTCCAGTGAATCATCCATCTGACGACCGGTTCGAACGGTGAATACCGTTCAGAGCCGCTCGGGGCCGTCTGTGGCCGAACTGGTTTTGCCACCCCCGAACGCTCTGTCACTCGCGTCGCCCGCTCCCCCCCGGCGGCGCCGATACCCCCGGTATAGTATCCCGAGAACGGCACCGAACCCCAGCAGGAAGACGAGGAGGTTGATCCACGTACCGACCACGGGAATCCGAGCCAGGAGAGCGACGCCGATGACACCGACCGCCAGCGCGACCCACTGGCTGTCGATGCTGGTGTACGAGAGTGCCCACGCGCCGACGGCGTACTCGGCCAGCGCCGCGGAGACAAACACCAACAGGCCGAACGCCATCAACCCCAGGAGTGCGAGCGGGAGGCCGACGATCGTGACGGCGACCAGCAGGAGACCGATCGGGATACCGATCAGCCCGCCGAGGCCGATCCCGCCCGAGTTGAGCGTGTCTTCCCGAACCTCGGCGACGACCGTGTCGGCAAAGTCCGGGAAGGCCACCAGCAGGACCGCCCCGAGCAACAGCGTCACGATCACGCCGTAGGCGCTCAGGAGGAGGCCGATCGGGCCGGCATCCTCGGCGAAGCCGGCGTCGACGGAGAGGTTATCGACGGCGGACACGCTTTTGCCGACGGTCGCACCCTCCTCACGGGCGAACTCCGCATCGCTGCTGTACTGGACGGAGCCGGTGATCGATGCGGTCGAAGCCAGCTCGAGGCGCTGGACCGCAGCCGTGACGTCGCCCTCGACTGTTCCCCCGACGACGAGGTCACCGGCAGCCGCGGTGACGTCCTCGCCCACGACGCCGCTCGGGCTGATGACGACCGAACCGGCCGCCGCCTCGACGTCACCCTGGACAGTCCCGTGGACGGTGACGCTTCCGGCTGACGCCTGGAGGTCGCCGGTCACCACACCCGATTCGGCGACGACAACTGTCCCGCCATAACTCCGGAGGTCGCCGTCGACGGTCCCGCGAATCAGCACCTGTCCCCCGGCGGCCCGCAGATCGCCGACTGTTTCGCCCTCCTCGACGACGACGTTCCCGCCAGCCTGCGTCGACTGGGCCGATCCGACGCCCGCAGTCGCTACGATGAGAACCAGGACCAGTACCAGCCGCAGCACCACGCGTCTGACCGAACTACCCATGTTCTGACTGTCACCGGTCGGCTTGATAAAGCCGGCTCCTGCGTTTCACGAAGGTATAGCCATCAGTATCACGCGGGAATGGTGAAAAACAGTCGAAAATGATGTGAACTCTATAAACTGGAATGAACTATCTGCCGCTTATTACCTTGACCAGTGTGTAGTGGAGCGTATCATGTCGGACCCAATTAACAAGCAGTCGACTCGAACGCAGTGCCCTGAATGCGGATTTGAAGTCCCACTTACCGATGATTGTTCCTTGTGTGGACATGTCCTTGAGGAGGCTTCCGACTCATACTGACGGCTATCACTTCGTGAAGATATTCGACCCCACGGGGGTCGAAATTGTTCACGGGCTTATAGCCGTCAGTATCAGCGTGATGGCACACGGAGAAGGCTACCGCCTCACCGTACAACCTTTATAACAGTCAGTACTGAAAATAAAGTGCGGAACAACCGACACCGCAATACCTTAAAAAGAGACGCTGTAAACCGGCGACAACCGGTTCGCGTGCGAGGGTAGCCAAGCCTGGAAACGGCGGCGGACTCAAGATCCGCTCCCGTAGGGGTCCAAGGGTTCAAATCCCTTCCCTCGCACATAGACAAAGGGTTCAATTCCCCGCGCCGACCCCGTACGGGAGCGGTCTTCCCTCGCAAATTCTCGCCGTCTCAAAACAACCGTCGGACACGCTTGTACTCACTTTCGACACCCGTTGAGAAAGCAATCACCAAAGAGAATCTCTTGTGGTCCTTTTCGGCATTTTGTCCGATCTACCCACCAACACCTGATAACAGAATTCAGTAGTTTTTAATTTCATATATGAAATCCAATAATCGACAGAAGGAAAATTGATTCAGTCGGAATCTACGGGTGTCGAAAGTGAGACCTACCCACGCGAAAAGAATCTATGGGATATCGTCTGAGACAGCAGAATTCCTCGGCCCGGTGTGGTTTGCCACGGCGCTGTAGATCACAACGATCCTGGTGTGTTCGCGCCGTGACCGGAGAACAACCCGTGAACAATGTAAGCCCCGAGAAATCATAGGGATGCGCAGCGTTCGTCTGGCTGGTGGTAACAAATGACACGAGAGTGGACGATCTCAGGAGAGTACGTTGAATGCTGCAATTGTCCCTTGTCGTGCCAATATCCGGTGACCGCCGATGAGTGAAGCACTCGACACGGACAAACTCGAACGCGAGGTCAAGTCGATGTACCAGGATGTCGCGGAGTCCGCCGACGCCGACTTCCACTTCGAGACGGGCCGCGATCTCGCTGTCCGCCTCGGGTACGACCCTGACGATCTCGCCTACGTTCCGGATGCGGCGATCGACTCGTTCGCGGGTGTCGGCTACTACTTCGACCTGGCAGCGCTTGAATCAGGTGAGGCCGTGCTCGACCTCGGCAGTGGCTCGGGGATGGACGCCTTCGTCGCCGGGCTGCACGTAACTGAGACGGGTGCAGTGACGGGCATCGACATGACCACAGAGCAGGTCAAGAAGGCCAACAACCTCGCAGCGGACACCGGCTTCCACAACCTCACATTCCGCGAAGGCTATATCGAGGACCTCCCCTTCGAGGACGCCTCGTTCGACGCGGTAATCTCGAACGGCGTAATCAACCTTTCGGCCGAGAAAGGGAAGGTCTTCGAGGAGGCGAACCGGGTCCTCAAACCGGGCGGACGGTTGGCTCTGTCCGACATTATCAGCGAACAACAGATGCCAGAGAGTATCAAGTCCGACGCGGATCTGTGGGCCGCCTGTATCGGTGGTGCCGAACAGATCGACAGCTACACATCGCTGATTGAAAATGCTGGCTTAGATCTCGCGGAGATTCAGGAAAACACCCAATACGACTTCATTTCGGAACGGGCGGCCAACGCGTGTCAGAAGTACGGCGTAAAAAGCATTACACTCCTCGCATCCAAGCAATAGCTTCCAGTACTGGCTGATATGACCCTAGCAGCCGTTCCACAGTACGATAGTGAACAGATTCCTGATCGAGGTGGGCACGCGATTGTGGTTGGCGCAGGCATAGCCGGCTTGTGCGCCGCGCGTATCCTTGCGGATGCGTTCGACGAGGTCGTGGTGATCGATCGGGACCCGCTCCTTGATGAACCCGTTGCACGCGACCCCACACATTTTGAATGAATAATCATTATATTTATTACCCCCTAACTCCACGAACACCATAGAACCCTCACGAACCATAATGAGGGTTTCAGACGAAGCCATGTACGAGCACTTCACAGACACCGAGAACACCGGAGCGCCGCTGGTTCCGCAAGTCGACGAACAGTTCGAGAACGTGCACAGGGAACACGAGGAAGTCGTCCTCAGCCACCGCATCGAACCGTAACGGATCTTCTGGACCGACTGTATGCGAAGCGACGGGGCTAACAGTCACGGGGCCACTACCCGGAGTATGACAGACGCGATGCGCCGGGCAGTCGTCGCCGAGCGTGCGGCGCGGGCGGGAGGGGTCGTCGCCCAGGACCGGTTCCGGACGGAGATTCCCGCCGAGACGAAAGCCAACAGGAACGATCTGGTCACCGAGGCCGACCGCGAAGCCCAGGAGCAGGTCATCACCACCATCCGCGAGGAGTTCCCCTCCGACGCTCTCGTCTGTGAGGAGGACGCGGCCCCGCCGGGCCCGGACGAAATCGAGCTTCACAAATCCATCCCGGAGTCGGGTGACGTCTGGATCGTCGATCCGATCGATGGGACCGGGAACTACGTCCGTGACATCCGCTTCTGGACGACCTCTGTCGCGGCTGTCGTCAACGGCAGCCCCGTCGGCGTCGCGACGTACCTCCCCGCGGAGGGCGACATCTACACGGCCGGGCCCGAGAGCGTGACCCGCAACGGGTCACAGATGGCCGTCAGCGACCGCTCCGACCCCGAGACCTTCGCGGTTGCGCTCATCGGGGGGTGGCCGGCGAGACACGGCGCCCGGTACGCGTCGCTGTTCCGGGCCACAGCCAGCGAGTTCGGGGACCTCCGTCGGCTCGGCAGTATTCAGGGTGTGCTGGCACTCGTCGCTGCGGGGAGTCTCGACGCGGCCTTCATGCCCGCACAACCTCACCCGTGGGACGCGATTGCGGGCGTCCATCTGATCCGCAGGGCCGGCGGGACCGCGACCGATATTGACGGGGACCGCTGGCAGCACGACAGTGAGGGGCTCGTCGTCTCGAACGGCGAGACGCACGACACCGTCCTGGCCACCATCCACGCGGGTCTGAACGAGACACCGGCCGGGTGACAGCCGTCGAGCCGTTGTGGATCTGCAGAGTCGGCGCACGGGACCGGAACCCTCAACAGGTCCCGTCCCGCCCCTGGGAATATGAGCTTCGAGGAACGGTACGGGATCAGCCCCGTGCGAGCGTGGATCGGGGCCCTCCTCGCGAGCGTGGCTGCCGTCGTCGGGGCCGCTGTCGCCTTCACCGAGCAGGTCTACTGGGGCTTTCTCTGGCGGTACTTCTGGGGCCCGGTCAAAGCCGACGGGCTCGGCGAGGCCTGTCTGGTCTACGACCGGTCGACAGGGGCTGTCTCCTCAGGTGCCGGGAGCGAGTGTGTCAGGGCGGCCGGGAACTTCGTCGCGGAGCCCGGCTACACCCTCGTCTCCGAGGTCGGATACATGGCCGTCCTCGTCTTCATGCTCGTGGGCGTGTACTTCTTCCTCCGGCGGATCTCTCTGGAACCGTATCCGCAATTTTTCTTCGCGCTGGTGCCGTTCATGCTCTTTGGCGGCGTCCTCCGTGTCGTCGAAGATTCGTTCGTCTCCGCCCGCCGGGCCGGCGTTGCACCGCCGGTCGACCTCCCGTGGAGCGCGCTCATCATCAGCCCGTTCATCTACTTCACGGTCTTCGTGATCGCAGTCGGCACACTGCTCGCGAGCGTGTGGCTCGCCCGGGCCGGCAGAGCCGAGAACTACTACGATCCGCTCCGGCGGGTCGGCGCGGTCGTCCTCGCACTCCCGACGCTGTATCTCGTCTATCTGTCAGCAACGACCGACTACGTGGGCTGGAACCCGATGGTGTTCGTCGTGACGATGGGGCTGTCGACGGCTATCGCCTACGGCGCGTACGTCGCTGTCGATCGGTACAGACCAGCAATTCACGCGGGCACCGGCTACATGGGCCTCGTCATCATCTGGGGCCACGCCATAGACGGCGTCGCAAACGTCATCGCCTCGGACTGGACGTGGGTCTTCGGCGTCGGCGAGTACGGCGCGAAACACCCCGCAAACCGGATCATCATCGACGTGACGAACTCGATCCAGCCCGCCACGTTGACCGCGGCCATCGGCGACTCGTGGCCGTTTCTCGTCATCAAGATACTCGTCGCCGTCGCCATCCTCGCCATCTTCGACGAGGAGTTCGTCGAGAGAAATCCGCGGTACGCGGTGCTGTTACTCGGGGCCATCCTGGCGGTCGGACTCGGCCCCGGGACGCGTGATATGGTTCGTGTGACTCTCGGAATCTAGTAACAGGACGATTCATTTCGAAGCAGTTGTTCGTATGACGAGATTTTGGACGAGATCCACCCCGAGACCGGTGCTCCGACTTTCGAGGGCCCTCGCGCAGACGGTGGAATTAATATCGTGCCCCTGCTTACTGGGCGGTAGTGAGCGTCAACGTCCAGCGGCGGGTTGTCAGCCCCGGTGACGACGGATACGCCGACAAAGCCTGGCAACTGAAGGAACAGATCCGCCGCGAAGAGGGCGTGCTCAGGCAGCGACGCCGGTTCTTCCAGAACGCCTACCGGCGTTCGACGGTCTATCTCTACCTCGACCGGGGTGTCGACCGTCTCATCGGCTTCGCCGCCGTCCGCAGGGACGGCTACATCCTCTTTCTGGCTGTCAGCCCGGATTACCGCGGGGAGGGCTTTGGCAAGCGACTCGTCGCCTCCGTGGCCGACGAGCACAGCTCGGTGACCTGCCACGCCCGCACCACGAACCGGGAAGCTCTCGAGTTCTATCGCCATCTCGGCTTCGAGGTCAAGCGGCGCATCGACAGCTACTACGAGGACGGTGGCGACGCCTATTACCTCCAACTCGGCGAGGAGGGGGGAATCCGGGAGCGGCTGGCGGGTTTGCTGGGGCGGTGACGCCTCGGGCCGACCGCGCTGCAGCCGGAAAGTCGGCGTTTTATATCGGTCGACGGTGAAGGCCCCGATGGAATGGGATCCGAACCGATTGACGTCCGGGAACGCACCCCGTACGCGGTAAGCCAGTTCCGCGTCAAGGACGAGTACGAGTCGGACCTGGGACAGATACTCATACCCGAAGGCGAGATCGAGAACCGCGTCGCGGCCCTCGCCGACGACATCTCCAGCGACTACAGAGACCGCGGCGGGGGGGAGATGTACGCGGTCTGTGTCCTCAAGGGCGCGATGCGCTTTTTCGGGGCACTCACGCCACAGCTTGACCTCGACGGATCGTTCAGCGAGGGTGTCGTCCGCGCGGCTCGCTACTCCGGCGGCGAGGGAGCAACGGAAACCACGGTCGACTTCCTCGAACCGGAGATGCTCGACGGCAAGGACATCCTCGTCGTCGAGGACATCATAGACGAGGGGCACACACTCGAGGCGATTCTGGGCCGGCTAGAGGAGTTCAACACGAACTCCGTGCAGGTCGCCGTCCTCTTCGACAAGGCGGACAGGCGCAAGACGTCCGTCGACATCGAGTACACCGGCTTTCTCATCCCCGACGAGTTCGTGGTCGGGTTCGGCCTCGACTACGACGAACGGTATCGCAACCTCCGTCACCTCGGGGGGCTCGCCGAGTCCACCATCGACTGATCCCCCTGGCTGTGACTTCGCAGAGCGAGTGGGGGACTGGCGCCCCTGTCAGTAGAAAGCCCTATTGTCGGCCTAGTGCAACCTGAGAGCAGATGGAAGAACGGACGCGCGCGTATCTCCGTGGCCGGTTCGGAGACCACTACCGCCGGACGGAGATCACGCCACCGCCGGACGCCCACGAACGCGAGTGGGGCTACGTCCCCTGGACGGAGGCGCCCGGCGAGACCTACGTCCGGCACAACTCGCTGCTCGACCTGGGGGAAATCTCCGAGTTTCTCGCGCGCGAGCGCCCTCGACACGTCTACTTCTCGGCCGGCCGCTACGAGGACCCGAGCGCGTCCACGATGTCCGATAAGTCCTGGCGACGCTCGGATCTCATCTTCGACCTCGACGCGGACCACCTCCCCGGGACGAGTCCGGAGGACACCTACCGGGAGATGCTCGGGGCGTGTAAGGGTGCGCTCCGGCGCCTGCTCGACTTCCTGGAGCACGACTTCGGGTTCGAGGAGTTGACAGTCGTCTTCTCTGGGAGTCGGGGCTATCACGTTCACGTCCGCGACGAAGCGGTCCAGGACCTCGAACGCGACGCACGCCGGGAGATAGTCGACTACGTCCGGGGGATCGGGCTCGACCCCGACAGCCTCGTGCGAACCGAGATGCGGGGAAGCGTCACCGCGCGAATGTTACCGACGGACGGCGGCTGGGGGCGGCGCGTCCACGAGCGCCTCCTCGCGTTCGTCGACGAAATCGAGGGTCTGGACAAACCGGCCGCGATGGGGCGCCTGCAGGAACTCGAGGGGATCGGCGAGTCGCGGGCCGAGACGGTCTACGGCGCGATCAAGCAAAACCGGGATGCAATCGAACGTGGGAACGTCGAGGCCGGCGGCGTCGGGTTGCGGACGCTCGTCGACTCGCTGATCCAGGACGTTGTCGCCGACCAGAACGCACCCATCGACGAGCCGGTGACGACGGACACCAACAGACTCATCCGGCTGCCGGGAAGCCTCCACGGCGGGAGCGGGCTGGCGGTTCGACGGATTCCGCGAGACGAACTCGTGGATTTCAACCCGCTCGTCGACGCGGTCCCGGGGACATTCCGCCGTCACAACATCGCAGTCGAAGTCACAGACGGCGGACCGGTCGAAATCGGCGGCGATAGATTTACACTGGAGGAGCGTGAGGTTTCCGTTCCGGAGTATCTGGGCGTGTTCCTCATGTGTCGGGGGCGCGCCGAGAAGGGCCAGGAATGATAGACCTCGACGAACTGCAGTCTGTCCGCGACCGCGAGCGCCAGACGGACAAGCTCCAGCAGCTGCGCGAGTCCTTCTACGCGGACGCGGGCGAGTTCATCCAGGGGCTGCGCGACCAGCGCGAGCGCGCAGCCGACCGCGCCGACGACCCGTTCGACTCGCCAGAGGTCAACCGCCTCACAGACGAGATCGACACCGCCGAACAGACAGTCGAAGCCATCTACGAGAAGCGCGTCGGCAAGATCGTCAAGGCCGCCTCCTTCGCCGCTGCTGACCTCCCTGCCGGGTCCGAGGGGATGACCAGGGAGGAACAGCAACTCTTCGAGACCCTCGTCGACGAGATAAAGGAGAACCGCCAGCACGTCCTCGATGTCCTGGACGGCGGACAACCGGACGAGGCGCCTGACGGTGCGGATAGCTCGCCGCCGGAACCCGTCGCGGGGGACAATCTGTCGGTCAGCGCGGCCGACGTGATGGGCCAGTCCGGGCCGGACACGCAAACGGCAGAAAACGACCGCAACACCGGCGCCCCAGATCTGACCGAGGGGAGCAAGCAGCCACGCGATACCGGATCGGAGCCGCCAGACAGGGATGCCCCTCGCGGACGGACCGACGGGTCGGGAGTGGCCGACGGCCACACAGAGGCACCCGAGGATACCGACAGCGGGATAGAGCGGGAGACGGTCCGGATCACCGCAGACATCGGTGCGATATTCGGCGTCGACGAACGGGAGTACGACCTCGTCGAGGACGATGTTGTACAGCTCCCGGCCGAGAACGCGGGGCCGCTTCTCGACAGTGACGCCGCGGAGCGGATCTAGGGGTCCGGACGGGATCCAAGGCGCAACAGGACCGTCTCGCGGCTGCCATCGCGGATGACGGTGACCTCGACCGTATCGCCGGGGCTGGTTTCGAGTGCCAGAAACGTCGAGAGCGTCTGTCTCGCGCGGATGTCGGTCTGGTCCAGCTGGACGATGACGTCCCCGCCAGTCTCGATCTGTTCCCCGTTGACGGATTCGCTGTCCGTCGTCCCCCGGAGAACCCCGGACGCGGGCCCGCCGTCGACGACGTCGTGGACGTATATCCCCCAGGAGTTCGAGAGGTCGTTTGCCTCGGCGAGGGCGGGTGTCATCTCCCGGATGTTGATGCCCATATACGAGTGATCGTAGCTGCCGGTTCTGATGAGCGACGGGACGACGCGCTCGACCATTGCGGCAGAGATGGCAAAGCCGATGTTGTCGCCGCCGCCGGAGTTGATGACGCCGACGACGTTGCCATCGAGGTCGACTAGTGGGCCGCCGCTGTTACCCGGATTGACCGCCGCGTCGGTCTGGACTGCGTCGGGGATCGAGAACCCGTTCGGCGCCGGGAGCGCGCGGTTTCGACCGCTGACGACGCCCACCGAGATTGACCCCGAGAGGCCGAACGGGTTGCCGATGGCGAGTACCTCTGTCCCGATCGCTGGGTCCCGGTCGACGAGCGAAAGCGGCGTCGCCTCCGCCGGGATGTCGTCGATTTCCAGCACGGCGAGGTCGCTGTAGACGTCTGTTCCGACCACGCGCGCCTCGCGCCACCCGCCACCGTCGAACCACACCGACACCGACTGTGCGTCGGAGACGACGTGTTCGTTGGTCACGATGTGCGTGTCGTCGTAGACCCAGGCCGTGCCGCGCGCACTCCCGTCAGCCTGGGAGACGCGGACCGCGACGACGGAGTCGACCACCTGGCGGTACACCTCTGAGGAGGTCGATGTTGCCGAGGAGGGCTCGTCGTCGAGTTGTCTCGTGCCTGTCTCCGAATCCGGAGCTGCGTCCGGGGCCGGCTGGCTCCCGGCGGATGATTCTGTGGCCGTCTGCGGTGTCGACTCCTCCGGCGGCTCGGGTGATGTGACAGAACAGCCTGCGACACCCCCGGCCAGCGCCGTTCCGAGGGCAGCGAGCATCCGACGCCGCGACCAGGGTTCTGCTTCCATACCCGATACCAGGGGAGGCAGGCGAATAAATGGTATGCCAAACTACTACCCACAGGAACACCTACCGGATCTCATGTCGGGCGAGAACGCATCAGACACGTCAGACACCGAACCGCCGGGCTTTATCGTCCCCGGAATCCGTTGCGGGCTCGAAATGCTGCTCGTCGGCGCGCTCCTGCTGTACGTCGGGCTCCCGGCCACGAACACGATCTACCTCGGAATGGTCGTCGTCCTGGCAGTCGTCTCGATGACGGTGGTGCTGTTCTGGTCACTGAACAGGCAGATGGAGGCCTGGATCGCCTGGGCACGACAGCCGCGACAAGCGCAGTGATCCTGACGGCTATACCTTCGTGAGCAGAGTCGACCCCGCGGGGGGTCGAAATCGCTCACGGGCTTATAGCCGTTAGTATGAGGACGGGAACGGAGCCTGTAGGAATTAAGTGCGCGACGGGAGTAGATCCGGATGCAATGCAACTAACCTGGCACGGCCACGCCACGTGGCACGTCGAGGTCGGCAGCACGAACCTGCTGATCGATCCCTTCTTCGCCAACCCGAAGACGGATCACGAACCCGAGGACTTCGATCCGGACTACGTCCTCGTCACGCACGGGCACGACGACCACGTCGCACACGTCGGGGAGTTCACCGACGCGACGCTCGCGGGCACGCCGGAGGTGAGCGGCTATCTCGCCGAGGAACACGGCTTCGACGACGAGGATGTGGTGGGGTTCAACCTGGGCGGCACGGTCGAACTCGGCGACGCCCACGTCACCATGCATCGCGCCGACCACACCAATGGCATGGGCGATGGGTTCGTCGCCCCGAGCGGGGGATCGCCAGCCGGCTACATTATCTCCGATACAGAGCCGACACAGGTCGCAGACGAGGAGTCAAAGACGTTCTACCACGCCGGGGATACGGGGCTGATGACGGAAATGCGGGAGGTCATCGGGCCGTATCTCGAACCCGACGCCGCCGCACTCCCGGCCGGGGATCACTTCACAATGGGGCCGATGCAGGCCTCGGTTGCCGCCGACTGGCTGGACGTCGACTACGCCATCCCGATGCACTACGACACGTTCCCACCCATCGAGATCGACATCGGGGACTTCGAGCGCGAGATACAGGCCAACGCGCCAGGCGCTGAGGCTGTCGTCCTCGACGGCGACGAGAGCTTCGAGCTGTAGCCGCCACACAGCCGTTAGTATCACTCAGCGATAACTTCGACGACGGCCTTTTCCAGGTCGGGAAACGCTCATGTTGGACCGTCGCCAAGGCCGGTGTATGAGTGACGACTGGCGCGACCAGCTCGCGGGTGCGCGAATGCAGGTCGATCAGCAGTTTCAGGACCGGCTCGAACAGTCGCAGTTCACCAACCAGGAGTGGGGGCTCATCATGACGGCCGTCGAGTTCGAAATCGAACAGCCCGGCGAGTCCGAACGCGCTGAACTGGTGGCCAACACGAGTCAGCTCGACCAGATCGTCCCCGAACTGGACCGCATCTCACAGGAGATGGGCGGCGCGATGGGGGCGTCCGGGTCGGGGTCAACTGGCGGGATCATCGGGCAGTTCAAGGACTTTCTCGGCGGGTTCTCTGGCAGTTCCACGAGCGAGAGTAACCAGGAACAGATGGCTGCAGCGACGGCGCTGGTCGAGGAGTACGCCGAGCAACTCCAGGGGTACCTCGAAAAGCGGGACCGCTGGGAGGAAATCCGGACGGCAGCAGCACGACACCAGTGACGCCGGTCAGATCTCGTCGCTGGTACGAATCGTAGCCTATTCCCACGGAGCTGTCGATGATACTAACATGGACCCAGGCGATTACGT
This sequence comes from Haloarculaceae archaeon, assembly GCA_036626435.1. GTDB lineage: Archaea > Halobacteriota > Halobacteria > Halobacteriales > Haloarculaceae > SW-9-67-25. Next base: position 22,747 of record JAZKRS010000036.1, read on the forward strand.
GATTGATACGGAGGACGACGAACCCGACCTTGCAGTAGTCCTCGACCGCTCTGACACATCGATCGACGCGGTGCCTGTCGACAGTGGTGATGCGGAGCGGACAGTCGCAGACGACAATCCGGACTACGACGACAGCGAGCATGCAGTGCGGGTGGCCTTCGTCGAATCGGGCCTCTCCAGACACTGGGAGAAGTGGACCGAAGTTCTCCCCGACCAGCTCTATCAGGGGGCACAGGCTAATGATGTGAAGGTATACACGTTCCCCGAGTCACGTCTCTCGACGGTCAGCGAGGAGCGAGCCACGGCACTCCTGACAGACGCGACGGTCGACGTGGATGGCTTGCGGGCCCGGCTGGAAGATGCCAACTGGGATGTCGAACTGACGGATGGCGGGGCGTTAGTCGTCGAGAAGCTGGGCGAGCGGTATCGCATCACACCGACGGGGGACATCGACGGGGATGGGCAGGTTCGCGAGCCGCTGGAAAACCTCGTCGAGCAGTATATAGAGTGACGCCCACAGGAGTCCGCGTTCTCGGGCAGCAACACCGCCCACCGACAGAACACTCTTGAGGTGTGTCCCCGAACGCGGCCCATGGCCAGTGCGGCACGGCTAACCGAACCGCACGTTCTTGCGCGAACCAAGGACCACCTGTTCCCCGAAACAGGCGAGGGGGCGTACGTCGTCACCGACACGCAGTTCGCACAGGAACGGTGGGTCGACGATCAGCCCATCGACGACGAACTCAAATCGACTCTCGCCCCGTTCAACCACGTTCGGGTCGGTTCCGGGTTTCCGGACCTCGTCGGCGTAGGTCGCCTCGATGACGACGTCCTCGCCGTCGACCGGCTCGGCGACGACCCCCCGCTGGTCGCTATCGAGGCCAAAGGGCACACCGGCCGCGGGGGTGTCGACATCGAACGGGGCGTGATCCAGGCCCACGACCGCCTGCACGAGGCGAACGTCGCATACGTCACCGCTCCCGCCAACTCGATCGGCCAGTCGACGCGAACGCTCGCCCGGCAACTCAACGTCGGCGTACTCGGAGTCGGGACAGACGAGACGCTCCAGGTGTTCGAACGGCCCCGCGTCGTCGGGAACCGGACCGCCGACGAGGCGACCGCGCTCCGTTTTCAGGCCAGTGCCCAGGGTGTCGCCGACCGGAGCTTCGGGCTCAACCATCCGAAGAATTACCTCGGGGTGCCGCTGGCGCTCTATCACGACAGTGACGCCAGGGCACTCGTCGCGGAGCACGTCGTGGGTGCCGTTGACGATGCGTTCCGCGGGGCCACTTTCCTCGGTCTGGTTGAGGATGTGCGTGGGGAGCCACGATTGACCTCGCTGGGTGAGGAACTCGTCCGGTTCGCATTACGGGAGCACGCCTCGATCGACGACGCACTCGCTGCATTCAAGGGGTGGCGGGGGTCACGAAAGCGGTTCATCGATATCGCGCCGAAGTGGGGTGAAGCGACTCGTCGTGTGGTGTTTGCCTACCCGGCGACACAACTCCTCGTCGAGGAGCTCCAGCAGATGCACGTCGACGGGATCCCCGCGCCGTCGCTGATCGAACTCGTCGAGTGGCTCCACGTCCAGCACCCGACGTTCACCGTCGAACTGTTCGTGCGCGGTGACGACGATGTCCGAGAGCAGGTCCTCACCGGCGACGGCGACATTCGCCGTGAGACGCTCGTGGACGGAACAATCTATCACTCTCCGACCGTCTTCCAGCTCAAGGCGATGCTGTATCACGCCGGCATCCTCACTGAACGCGGCGCCGAACCATCGCGGCTGGATCCGCGAAACGACCAGTGGAAACTCCGGACTCCACTTTCGAAATGAGAGGATATATTGATTCTGTGATAATCCGTTCTTCGAACTGCCCGGTGGCGAAAGGCAGAAACAACCCGACAGGGTAGAAAATCACAATGGGCTCCGTTCGCGCGTGGCACGGCCAGGTTGGGATGGGGGAATCAAAGCGATGATCGAAATCGACGGGTCCGAGGGCGGGGGACAACTCGTCCGGACGGCGCTTTCACTGTCCACGCTCTCCGGACGACCGATCGACATGGAGGGCGTTCGTGGTGCGCGCTCTGATCCCGGATTCCGGCCACAGCACATCGCGGTGCTGGACGTACTGGCCGCCGTCTGTGACGCCGACGTCTCGAGCGTCGAGCGTGGGACAGAGGCGTTCATCTTTCGTCCCGGGTCGATCGACCCCGGGGCATACGGGATCGGCGTGGGAACGGCAGGATCGATCGCACTCCTGTTCGACGCCCTGATCCCCCTCGCGACCGCGATCGATCGTCCCCTGTCCGTCTCTGCACGGGGCGGGACGGACGTGAAGTGGTCGCCGCCGCTTGCCTACCAGCGGCGGATCAAGACCCCGTTGCTCCGCGAACACGGCCTCCACGCGGCAATCGAGCGCGAGCGACCGGGATTCTATCCCGACGGGGGCGGCGTGGCGACGCTCCACCTCGCCCCCTCGTCGCTCTCGCGAGTGCGTCTCGCGGATCGCGGCGAGTTCGAGGGTGCGCGGATCTACTCGCTGTCCAGCGAGTCGCTCGCCAACAGCGACGTCGCGACGCGACAGGCGGAGGCGGCGGCCGACCGGCTCGAATCTGCCGGCCTCGACCCGGTCCATCGCGTCGTCGAGTACGCCCGGACCAGGTCACCTGGTTCGTCGGTCGTGCTCGGGCTCGACTTCGCCCGAAGCGTGGCGGGCGCGGACGCGCTCGGTGAGCCGGGAAAACCAGCCGAATCAGTCGCGAAGGAGGCAGTCGAGGACGCGATCGACGTCAGGGATTCGAGCGCAGCCGTGGATCGCCACCTGGCGGATCAACTCGTCCTCCCCCTCGCGCTCGCTGGTGGGCGGGTCACTATCCCAGCGGTGACCGATCACGTCCGGACGAGTGTCGACCTCCTCGACGCGTTCGGCCTCAGCGTACGAATCGAGGGCGGGGACCCGCCCGAACTGGTGGCCCCAGGGTCAGAGCGGCCCCGTCGGCCCGATAGCTAGCGCTCACCGGCGGGTTCAAAGGGGTAGGCGCTGTTCCTCGCGGCATCAAGCCGCATGCTGGGCTTCGCCTTCGGCGTCGAGCAGCTCCTGGTACCGGTTGCGGATCGTGACCTCACTCATGTCCGACACGTCGCTGACGTCCGATTGGGTCGCGTCTTCGCCGGTCAATCTGGCCGCGGCGTAGACGGCAGCAGCTGCGAGACCGACCGGCGACTTGCCGACGTGGACGTTGTGCTCTTTGCCGGTACGGAGCAGCTCGCGTGCCCGATACTCGGTTTCGTCCCGGAGATCGAGCTCCGAGGCGAACCGGGCGACGTAGCTCTCGGGATCTGCCGGCTCGACTTCCAGCTCGAGTTCGCGAACGATGTAGCGGTAGGTTCGCTTGAAGTCCATCTGGTCAATGCGGCTCACGGCGACGACCTCGTCGATACTCCGGGGCGTGCCAGCCTGCCGGGCAGCCGTGTAGACGGCCGCTGTGGCGACCCCCTCGATAGAGCGGCCGGGCAGGAGATTCTCCTCGAGGGCACGCCGGTAGATGACCGACGCTGTCTCGCGAACCGACTCCCCGAGGCCGAGGGCACTCCCCATGCGGTCGATCTCACCGAGGGCCTGCTTGAGATTGCGCTCCGAGTGATCACGGGTGCGGAACCGCTCGTCCCACGTCCGGAGCCGCTTCATCTTCTTGCGCTGGCGCGTGGAGAGGGCATTCCCGTAGGCATCCCTGTTCTGCCAGCCGATATTGGTCGACAGCCCCTTGTCGTGCATCAGTTTCGTCGTGGGCGCACCGACGCGTGACTTCTCGTCTTTCTGCTCGGAATCGAACGCGCGCCATTCCGGCCCGTGGTCGATCCCGTCTTCCTCGACGACCAGCCCACACTCGGTACAGACCGTCTCGGCGTGCTCGTCGTCACTCACGAGCGACCCGCCACACTCGGGGCAGGTTCGCTTGGCATCTGACTCGCGTTCCTGCTCGCCCTTCGTCCGCGCCTCCCGTGTGTTTGTGTACGTCTGTTCGTCAGTCGTTCGGGTACTGCTTCCTGACATTGGTTGCTGTAGAGTGGAGGGCACTGTGGGCGGGGGCTACCCATCCGGATAGCCCGAAAAAACCGCAACCACTTACTCCTTACTTTTAGTTAGTGCCAGAAGTATTTAAACCTTTTCCTGTGAGAACAGGCGATAGATATTTATAGAGAATCAAGGCGAATACACCCGCCTTCCCGTGAGGGACGAGTGTTCCGACCGCAAGTCGGACCCGAGGACTGATACTAACGGCTATAAGCCCATGAGCAATGTCGACCCCGCAGGGGGGGTCGACTATGCTCACGAAGTTATAGCCGTCAGTATCGCTAGTTGTCCACTCTGGCTCAAGAGTCCAGTTGCTGACACGTAGTGGTCAGAATAAGGCGACTGAATCAGTTCCCTGATTCAGCCGCCGTCCGGATTGATGCGTGATGAAGCTGCCAAAGCTCAGACGCATCCTCACAAGTCCGGACGAGTTCATTTCGAACCGCCAGTTGAAGTCTCTTAGCATGGAGTTGCTTGAGCTGATACCGATGGAAGGAATCGAGGGATCGCCCCTCGATTCCGAACAGATCATGGAAGTCGTGCTACGGGCTGCTGCTGATACAACTTCAGTCAACGGCGTCACAACGAATACGGAAGACACGCCAAATCGGGAGCCAGTGATGGATTGGTTGCACACGCTGGAGAAAGAGTCCATGCTTGATGCTGTCAACGACATCCTCGCGCTGGTTGCAATGACGGTTCTCGACCGCGACAGGTCGAGAACCATCTGCATCGACTTCATGGACAATCCGTTCCACGGCTTTCCCGACGACGAAGACGAGTTCCGCCGGATGCAAGCACGGGACGGCACGACGAAGTGTCACCGCTACTGCACGGCATTCGTTATCGCGCAGGGAAAGCCACTGACCTTGGCAGTAGAACCAGTTGATGGCGAGGACAGCAAGGCTGACGCGGTCGAGCGCGTGCTCGCCCGCGTCGAGACGTATCCATTCGAGATCGAGCAGATTCTCATGGATAGGGACGCCTTCGTCGGGGAGTTGATTGGCATTCTTCGACAGACAGCGCCGCCAATCTTCCCGGTCAGGACCGGGAAAGACTCGCTGCGGAAGAAGCTCTCTGTCACTGCGTCGCACATGACGGAGGAGACGATCTGTGAAGGGAAACAGCACGAACAGACGTATCCACTGGCGGTGAACGTTACCTACCAGAACGGTGACCGCGGGAAGTCTGGCGTGAAGACAGTTGGATACGCGGCGTACGGTCTGGAAGACCGCACGCCCGCGCAAGTTGCCACGACCTACGACAAGCGAGCACAGATAGAGAAGAGCTACGAGAAGTTCCGGGAAGCACGTGCTTTGACAACGACGCCATCGACGACAATTCGTCTTTTCTACGTGGGTGTCGGATTTCTGGTAGAGCAGTTGTGGCTCGTGTTGCAGTGGGCAGTGATCGCCCAACCACAGCGTGGTGGGCGATCACTCCCCGTAGGATTCGCTTTTGATGACGTGTTTCTGCACGGGATTGAGCAGGTGTTAGACGAGGATCTTGGCTGGAAGGAGAAACGTCGGACAAATGGGAAAGGGCTTCCAGCAGGGTACGACCACGGACTCGGCTGAGCCGCCTCGCTTCGCCTGAAGCGAGGCCGGCGACCAGCGATATCTGTGTTCTGAGAGAGATCTGAGCGACGGCCATAGCGGAAACCAACCAGAGATGTGACTCTTTCTTGATCCTCCGTAGCGTCAGAAGTGTACTTTGTTCCGTATCGGCGTCCTCACCGCGTCAGACCGTCCTCTTGCTGCCACCGCTACCGAACGAGTGGACAACTAGCGAGTATGAACAGGCGGGTGATGAAGCCGACACTCTACTGTTTAATCCACCGGCTACACCATGACTGGATATTCAACGTTACACCGAAACTTTCACAAAATGAGTGAGTATAACCAGTTATACGGGCGTTCCACGATGCTGGAAATCCACCGCACACACCAAGCGAAAATCTGCAACCACTCACAGGTCGCAGACTCGCTCGACCACCACGGGTGGAGCGCATCGAAACTCTGGAACGTCGCCAACTACTATACCGGCCGACGTAAGCCCTGATACTTTCAGCCGGGAACGTCCGGCTGAGACGTATCAAAAGTTACGTCGACCGGTATACGCCCGGCAACAGTGGGACGAAACCGGCGAAATTCCCGACCACAAAGACTTGAAACATGAGTTGAAAGACCATACCAAATACACCGGACTGCATAGCCAGTCCAGTCAACGAGTTCTGGAGGAACTCGCTGAAAGTTTCACCTCATGGTACAAGTCTGACGACGACAGCGATAACCCGCCGGGCTACCGCAAACGCAACTACTCCGACCAAGACGGCAACAGAG
>JAZKRS010000037.1:0-28459 GCA_036626435.1 Haloarculaceae archaeon
AAGACGATCCGCGTGACCGGGGGCCGCCGCCGGGGATGGGCTGACTCCGGAGAGAAGCTGTTACAGAATCGCAAGGCGAATGCCACGGGGCTTGACCCCGAGGTACTTCACCGATCCGTCCCTACCGTCGACCATGCGCGTCGCGCTGGTCACCGTCGGCGACGAGATACTCGCGGGCGATACGGTGAACACGAACGCTGCGTGGCTCGGCACACAACTCACGGAGCGGGGCGTCGACATCGAGCGGGTCACCGCCGTCCCCGACCGCGAGGCCGACATCGCACGGGTCGTCAACGAGTACCGGGCGGACTACGACGCGGTCGTCGTGACTGGCGGTCTCGGGCCGACACACGACGACTTGACCATGGAGGGCGTGGCGGCCGCGGTCGGGACCGATGTCGTCGAGGACGAGGCCGCGCTACGGTGGCTCGAAGAGGTGGGAGGATACACACACGACGACCTCGCGGAGGGCACCGCCGACACCCCCAGGACGGCCGAGATGTTGCCCAACCCCGAGGGGGTCGCTCCGGGCTGTGTCGTCGAGAACGTCTACGTCCTGCCGGGGGTTCCCGGCGAGATGAAGGCGATGTTCGAACTTGTCGCCGACGACTTCGCCGGCGAGGAGCGCTTCACCGAGATCGTCGACGCCGACGAACCCGAGAGTGCGCTCCTCGAACGGGTCGCCGAACTCCGCGAACGCTTCGACGTCCGGGTGGGGAGCTACCCGGGCGAGACGGTCCGCGTGAAGATACACGGCGCCGATCGCGAGGCGGTCGAGGGTGCGGCGAGCTGGCTGCGCGACCGGGTCGAGACAGCCTGATAGTGATTGCTGTAACGGTTTACCGTTTCGACCGCGTCACATTCTGCGGTCGATCCGGTAATGGCTTACAGCAATCACTATGAAGGGGTGGATTCCCTCGCGGCCACGGGATCGTTCTCGGCCTGCTGTGCCACGACTGCATGCTGTCGGTTGACCGTTATCCTTCCTCGGCCGCGAAGCCCGACCCCGACGACTGGTACTCCGGCCGTGGTGGGCTGAAGATGTCGAGGACGAGTGCGCTCTCCTCGCCGGTCCTGATCGCGTGTTCGACGTTCGCGGGCGTGTGCCAGAAGTCGCCTGCTTGGACGTGGACTTCCTTGCCGTCCTGAACGCGCACGCACTCCCCCTCAAGTAACACCCCCCACTGCTCTTCCGGATGGCTGTGCAGGTCGCCTTCGGAGTGTGGATCGATGCTCACGACCGACAGCATCGAGTTACTGCCGGGGAAAATCTCCGCGTTCAACCCATCTCCGAGCGTCCGCGAAACTCCCGAGTCATCTTCTCGGAGATTGTGAATCCAATCCGGCACCTGTGGGTCGTCTTCCATGCACCCCTACCTCGGTCGACCGTCTGAAAACTCCTTTCGGTTCCCAAAGCGTCTCATACTACCGGCTATACGCCCGTGAGCAATGTCGACCCCCCCCGGAGTCGACTATACCGGTCGACGTAACTTTTGATACGTCTCAGCCGGACGTTCCCGGCTGAAAGTATCAGGGCTTACGTCGACCGGTATATGCTCACGAAGGTATAGCCGTCAGTATCAGCGATAGAGGTAGTGCAGCCACAGCGCCGTCAGCAGGATCCCGCCCAGGCCGATGATCCAGCCCGAGGCGTCGATGATCGCGCCCTGCACGGCGGCGTCGCCGGCCTGTGACAGTGGCAGGTTCATATCGGGACGTGGGCGGGACGGGTCTTAAGAGGTTCCGGTTTGCTTTTGCGCGCGACGAACCTACCCGGAGTGATGAGACGGATCGGCGTGGTCGTCAACCCGATCGCCGGCATGGGGGGACGTGTCGGCCTGAAGGGCACGGACGGCAAGGTCTCGGAGGCGATCGACCGCGGCGCAGAGCCGCGAGCACCCGACCGCGCCCGCGAGGCACTGGAGGCGCTCCACGAGGCCGACACAGACGTCTCGGTGCTCGCGTACGGCGGCAGCATGGGCGCCGACCAGGCCCGCGAGACGGGGTTCGACCCCGAGGTCGTCGGCGAGCCCGACGACGGCATCGGTGAGACCGGGCCCGCGGACACGCGCGAGGCTGTCCGGGCGCTCGTCGACCGCGAGGTGGACCTGATCCTGTTCGTCGGCGGCGACGGGACGGCGGTCGACGTGGTCGAGACGCTCGACGAACTCGACGACGAGACGCCGATCTTCGGCGTCCCCGCGGGCGTGAAGGTCTACTCGGCGGTCTTCGCGGTGACGCCCCGGGCAGCCGGCGAGGTCGCGGCGACCTTCGAGCGAACCGAGGACGCCGAGGTCAACGACATCGACGAGGACGAGTACCGCGAGGGCGAGGTCCACACGGAACTCAGAGGGGTAGCTCGCGTCCCCGTCGCCGAACAGCGCCAGGCGAGCAAGCAACTCGGGGGCGGCACCGTTGAGGGGGTCATCCAGGGGTTCGTCGACGAGGTCGACCCCGGAACGACCTACGTCCTCGGCCCGGGGAGTACGGTCGGCGCGATCAAGTCCGAACTCGGGTTCGACGGGACGGCGCTGGGCGTCGACGTCTGGCGGGACGGCGAGGTGCTCGCGCGGGACGCTGCGGAGTCTGACATCCTGGCGGCGCTCGGTGATCACAACACCATCGTCGTCTCACCCATCGGCGGCCAGGGCTTCATCTTCGGCAGGGGCAACCAGCAGATCTCGCCGGCGGTCATCCGCCGGTCTGACGTGACGGTGGTCGCCTCCCGCCGGAAGCTCGACGAGACGGGCGTCCTGCGCGTCGATACGGGTGACCCGGAGCTGGACGAGCAACTCCGCGGCTGGCGGCAGGTCCGAGTCGGCCGCGTCGAGAAGCGCCTCGTCGAGGTCCTCTGAACGGGGCGTATTAGTTCTACCCCTCACCTTCCATTTCGCACTCGGTCATTTAGGGCATTAACACAAGGTTAAGGTACTCGCATAGCCAGAAAGGAGATATGGAAACACGCAAGGTCCAGCGGCTGGGTCCGTCGACGCTCGCGATGACGCTGCCCGCGGAGTGGGCCCACGCACAGGACGTCGAGAAGGGCGACGAGGTCTCGCTGCGCATCGGTGGGAAGGGGGCGCTCACGGTGATGCCCGAGTCGGTCACCTCTGGGGAGTCGGAGGCGGTGATCAGCGCGACCGGCTTCGACGCCGACGCCGTCGAGCGTGCGATCGTCGGCGAGTACGTCCTCGGCCGCCGTATCATCCACGTCACTGCCGAGGAGGGCGAAACCCTCGAGAGTTCCCATATCAACGCCGTCTACAACGCCGAGACGCAGCTGATGGGGCTGGGGGTCATCGAGGAGACGCCCGACAGCATCGCGATCAGGTGTTCGGTCGACCCGGAGGACTTCACGCTCGATAACCTCCTCGAACGGCTGGAGTCGACAGGCTCGACGATGCGAAACGAGGCGGTCAAGGCGCTCGCACACGGCAACCCCGACCTCGCACAGCGTGCGCTCAACCGCGAGCGCCAGGCCAACAAGATCTTCGTCCTCATGTTGCGCCTGACCTTCACGGCCTTCCAGAACCCCAACCTGGCCCGGGCTGTCGGGCTCGAGGACGGCTTCCCGCTCCTGGGCTACCGGTCGATGGCCAAGAACCTGGAGCTCACAGCGGACAACGCAGAGGACATCGCCGAGATCGCGCTCGAGGCCGACGGGAACTCGCTCAACGTCGATTCGGGGACGATACGCCGCATCCGCGAGTTCACCGACCAGGTCGACGAGATCACCGAACTCGCTGTCGAGGCGACCGTCGAACGCGACCTCGATACCACGATCGAGGTCAGGGAACTGTTCGGCGAGATCAAGGACCGCGAACAGGAGGTCCTCTCGGACCTCCCCGAAATGGCCAACGACCACCTGCTCCAGATCCGGGAGGTGCTGGTCAGCCTCCAGCAGACCGCCCAGTACGCGGTCCGGAACGCCGAGATCGCGACGAATCTCGCGCTCAACGAGGAGTCCGACCACATCACTATCAGCTGATCAGCCCCGTCGACCGCCAAGCGCATACGTTAAGTGATGAACCGGAGAAGAGCCGAGTATGGCTGACACGGTCCAGGCGACGGACAAGGGTGTCGGGCTGGCGCTCCTGTTCGGCGTAGTGGCGCTGCTCGCTGCGCTCGCGATGCTCGGGACGTCCTACGCCTCGCTTCTCAACGAAGACACCGGGATGCAGGTCCTCTCGGGGATCGCGCTCGCAGTCGCGTTGCTCGCCGCCGGGCTCTCTATTACCGCCGCCCACCTGTACGGGGGCTGAGACGTTGGACAAACCGTTAAGGGTCTCAAGTCCCTACTACAGGCCAATGACTGAGCTCAGCGAGGAGGACCGTCGCATTCTCGAATACCTCCGCGAGAGCGTCTCGCGCGGCGAGAGTTACTTCCGCTCGAAGAACATCGCCAAACACCTGGGTCTATCCTCGAAGCAGGTCGGCGCGCGGCTCCCCAAGCTGGCCGAACACTCAGAGGACGTCGAGATCGAGAAGTGGGGGCGCGCTCGCTCGACGACCTGGCGGGTCACCCGGAGCTGACCGCGCTTCCCACGATGGCTGTTCGAGCCGAGCGCGTCGTGACGATTCCGGCGCCACGAGAGGACGTCTGGGCGTTTATCGACGATCCCGAGAAGCGGGCGCGGCCGATCAGCGTTGTCACCGACTTCGAGATTGACGACGGCCACGCAGTCTGGCATCTCAAGCTCCCGATCCCGATTGTCGACCGAACCATCAGAGTCGAAACGGAGGAGCGACAGCGCGACCCGCCCGCGTACGTCGAGTTCGTCGGCAGATCGAAAGTGATGCACGTCGTCGGCGAACACGAACTCGAGGAAGTCGAGAATGGCACCCGGCTGACGAGCCGGTTCGTCGTCGAGGGGCAGCTCCCGGGCGTCGAGCGGTTCTTCAAGCGGAACATGGAACGGGAGTTCGACAACCTCGAAGGGGCGATCTACGAGGATCTCGGGCTCGTCCACTGATGAGGCTAAAACAGCTCTCGTAGCTTACGGTAGCACCTTTTCCCGGTAGGCCGATGTTCCGATAGAATGAGGCGCAAGCACAAGCTCGTGACAGTCTTGGTGGCGATGTTGGTAGTGTTCGCAGGGTGTGCGACGATCGGCGGCGACAGCGGAGAAGCGGCCGGTGGCAGTGACGGCGAGGAAGCGGCCGGCGGTGACGCAGCTCAGGTTGGTGGCGGCGACGGCGGTGGGGGCGACGGCGGTGGGGGCGGCGACGCCAGCGGGTCGGCTGACCGCGGGGGGCAGGCGGAGGCTGTCAGCGGGCAGCCACTCCAGCTCGATCGTGCGATAATCAGGACAGGGGCAGTCAAACTCCGCGTCGAGGATTTCGAGGGCGCGCGCTCGTCGGTCGCCGGCCACGCGCGCAGTCTGGACGGCTTCGTCAGCGGGTCAGGATCGACACACCACACCCGCGACAACCAGTCGTGGACGTCCGGCTACGTCGTGGTCCGGGTCCCATCCGAGCGTTTCTCCGGGATGCTCTCGTTTGCGCGAGACCGGGGAACCGTGCTGAACGAGGAGACACAGACTGAGGACGTGACCGACGAACTCGTCGACCTGGAGGCGCGCCTGGAGAACCTTGACCAGCGCCGCGACCGTCTGCGGTCCTTCTACGCACAGGCGAACTCGACGAGGGAGTTGCTCCGCATCGAGGAGGAACTGTCGGCGGTCCAGTCTGAGATCGAGCGGCTGGAAGCCCAGCGCCGGTCCCTCGAACGCCAGGTGTCGTACGCGACGCTTCGGATCGAACTCGCCGAGCCCACCCCCGAACCCGACGATGAGCCGACCACGGGGGCATCCCTCGTCGGGGCGTTTCGGGATTCGACGGCGACGCTGATCGATTACGCCTACGGATTCGCTCTCTTCGGGGTGCGGCTCGCGCCCTATCTGGTCGTTCTGGGGCTGCCAGCGCTCGCAGTTGGATTCGCCGTCCGTCGGCGGTACGGGGCGGCTCTCAGGTGGCCGGGGCGTTCGTCGGCGAGGGCCAACCGGGCACAGGACCCGAATGTGGACCGGGATACGGGCGCCAGCGACGAGGGCGCTGACGACGACGTCTGACAGACGTCAGCGAGGATTTTATAAATGAGCGGGCCCCAGAATCGGGTGCCGGCAAGGCGCTTTTCACGTCGAAGCCGGTAGACACGCGCTGCTCGGCCTCGCGCGCTCCCGGCCACTCGCCCGTCGTCTCGGGGCGGTCAGCGGCCGTCCGGGCGGCCCCCGATCGCCTCCTCGCCCGCGTCACTCCTCTCGTCCGTCCGCATACTGCGCCTCGAGTTCCGCCTGTGCGGCCTGGAAGTGACCTGTGCGTATCGTGACCGCCTCGGCGTGGTCGGCCGCCTCACTGGGGTCTACGTCCTGTGCCACCTCCCGGATCGCCCGGAGTGACGCCTCGCGGACGAGCGCCTCGATCTGTGCGCCCGAGTAGCCGGCGGTTTCTGCGGCGAGTGCGTCGAGATTGACATCCTCGGCCAGCGGTCTGTCCCGCGTGTGGACGGCAAGAATCTCGTGTCGGCCCTCCCTGCCGGGGGCGGGAACCTCGACGTGGCGTTCGAGGCGGCCGGGCCTGAGCAGCGCGGGGTCCAGAATGTCTTTCCGGTTTGTTGCTGCGAGGACCACGAGCGAGGGGTGGTCGGTCGCACGGTCGAGTTCGGCCAGAAGCTGGGAGACGACGCGTTCGGTCACCTCGTGGCCGTCACCCCGCCGGCCCGCGATCGCGTCGATCTCGTCGACGAAGACGATGGCGGGCGCGGTCTGGCGGGCCCGCTCGAAGAGCTCGCGGATGGCCTCCTCGGACTCGCCGACGTACCTGTCGAGGACCTCGGGACCGGCGACGCTGACGAAGTTGACGCCCGTCTCGCCGGCAATCGCCCGCGCAAGCAGCGTCTTGCCCGTTCCGGGCGGGCCATAGAGGAGGACGCCTGATGGCGGGTCGGTCGCCGCCGCCTCGAAGAGCGGGCCGTAGGACAGCGGCCACTCGACGATCTCACGCAGTCGGCCTTTCGTCTCGACCAGCCCGCCGACATCGTCGAAGGTCTCGGTCGGGGACTCGGCGACGTACTCGCGCATCGCCGACGGTTCGACGCTCGCGAGTGCGGACTCGAAATCCCCCCGTTCGACCTGGAGTTCCTCGGGGTCGCCCCGCAGTGCCGACAGCCCCGCCTCGCGGACGAGCGAGGCGATATCGGCGCCGACGAACCCGTGGGTCCCGGCCGCGACGCGGTCGAGGTCGACGTCCGCAGCCAGCGGGACGTTGCGCGTGTGGACGTCGAGTATCTCGCGCCGGCCCGTCTCGCCGGGCGGCCCGATCTCGATCTCGCGGTCGAAGCGGCCGCCCCGCCTGAGAGCGGGGTCGACGGCGTCGACGCGGTTGGTCGCGCCGATCACGACGACCTCCTCGCGCTGTTCGAGCCCGTCCATCAGCGTCAGCAACTGTGCGACGACGCGGTTCTCCATGTCGGCGTCCTCGTCGCGCGCCCCGGCAATCGAGTCGATCTCGTCGACGAAGAGAATCGCTGGCGCGTTCTCCTCGGCGCGCTCGAAGGCCTCGCGGAGCCGCTGTTCGCTTTCGCCCTTGTACTTGGAGACGATCTCCGGCCCCGAGATCGCCTCGAAGTAGGCGTCGACCTCGTTCGCGACGGCGCGCGCGATGAGGGTCTTGCCGGTCCCCGGCGGACCAAAGAGCAACACCCCCTTTGGCGGGTCGATCCCCAGCCGTGCGAAAAGCTCCGGCTCGGAGAGCGGGAGTTCGATCGTCTCGCGGACGAGGTCGAGTTCGTCGTCGAGCCCGCCGATGTCCTCGTAGGTCACACCCGTCCCCTCTCGCGGCCCGTCCTCGGAGTCCGTGTCTGTCGGCTCCGCGTCCTCGACGGCGACGACCTCGGACTCGAAGGTCACGTCGGTCGCCTCGGTCACCCTGACGGACCCCGAGGGGTGGGTGTTGGTGACGACGTACGTGCCGTATCCCTCGAGGTGGAGCTGCTTGCCCGCTCTGAGAAGCTGGTCGACCAGGCGCGGGCGGACGACGCTCGCGCTCACGCCGGCATCGGCGTGGTCGTCAGCCGGGTGGAGCGTGACCGAGACGGCGTCCTCGACGCTGGCCTTCCGGACGAGGACCCTCTCGCCGATGGTAGTACCGGCACTCGCCCGGGTGTCCCCGTCGATCCGGATCACGTCCCCGGCGGTCTCGTCGGGCCACACCTTCGCCACTGTCAGCCGGTCGCCCTCGACGATGATCGGGTCGCCGCTCAGGACACCGAGGTCGCTCTGTACGCCCCCCGGCAGGCGGGCGATGCCCCGCCCGGCGTCGCGCTTGCGGGCCCCCTCGACGCGCAACTCCCTGACCCCGTCGCCGTCGGTCATGGGATCCCTAGGTGACCGGGCGGTAAAAGCCCCGTCGCCGGGCCGACCGCTGTCCTCCGGAGAAACGCATATACCGGACGCCATCGCACTATCGAACATGGTGACGAAAACCACGCGAGACGACATGACGTGGTACGAGTGTGACTCCTGTGGACTGATGTTCGACTCCAAGGAGGACGCCCGCAAGCACGAGGAGAACTGCGACGCCGAGGATCAGGACCCCTCCTACATCCAGTAATACTGACAGCTATACCTTCGTGAGCAGATTCGACCCCCCGCGACGGGTCGAAATCGCTCACGGGCTTACAGCCGTCAGTATCACCCGTCGCCCCCGCCCTCGTCGACGAGTTCGAAGGATCGTTCCCCCATCTCGTCTTCCTCGAAGACGAACACGCGCCCGTCGACGGCGTCGAGATCGGCTTCAATTTCGATTCGCATCTGCGCCGCGTGGACCGTCACGCCGGGGAAGACCGTCGTCTCCTCGCCGCCCTCGAGCAGCACGCGGCCGACGCCGGAGCCCTCGAGGATCTCGTCTTCGGTGTCGCGCTCGTTGACGTAGACGAGTACCCCGTGTCGCTCCTCCGCGTCGGTGACGAGAACGTGAACGTTCTTGCCGGGAGCCGTCGTGACACGTTCGGGGGCCGGCGTCGGCACCCCACGATAGAAGACGCGGCGGCCGTCCTGGTAGGTGACCTCGACGCCGTCCGGCGTCAGTTCGACCGGCAGCGTGTCGGGCGGAACCTCGGAGCGCGATTCCATGCCCGGCTGTTGGGCGTGGCCGGGTAAAACGGCGTCCCTTCACAGCAGCCGATAGCCGCCGGCAGAGTCGCTGACCCGCCCGGCGCGGACCAGCTTCTCCAGCGCACGGCGGGTGTACTCCGGCGACACGCCGCGCTGGCGTGCGTACGCGACGACGCCGTCCTCGTCGGGTGCGTCGAGGTCACGGAGCGCGGCGAGGATGACCTCCCTGCGTGACGCTTTCCCGCCCCCCGCCCCCTCCGAGGCGCGGTCGGCCGCCCCGGCGACAGCGTCGGTGTCGACGCCCGACGCCTCGAGGTAGGTCTCGTCGTCGACGCCGGCATCGTCGACCTGTCTTTCGAGTTCCCCGAAGGAGTCCAGTTCGGCGAACGCCTCGTCGTGGCCCTGGCGGGCGGCAAGCATCGATGCGCGGACCTCGCGGGCGTGGTCCGGGTCCTCCGTCGTGACGAACTCCTTGCGCTTCTCGTGGGCGCGGGTGTGCCCGCAGGTCGGACACTGGCTGCGCTCGGGGCGACCCTCGATCACCCACAGCGACGAGCACTCCGAACACCCCACGACAGCGTACATGTCCGAGGGTACGGCCGCCAGCCAAAGAATCCACCGGCGTCCGGCCGTCCACAAAGGCGATCCATCCTTCGTCCCGGGACAACTCCACGGAGTATATACCGCCCGCGTCCGTCGTTCTGATCATGGTAGATCGCGACACTTTCCGGCGGATCATGGGCAACTTCACGACGGGCTGTACAGTGATGACGCTCCCGGGGGCCGAGCCCCACGGGATGACGGCAAACGCCGTCTCGAGTGTCTCGCTCGACCCGCCGCTGTGTCTGGTCTGCGTCGACCACGAGACGGAGTGTTACGAGCGTCTCTCACGTGGAACAGACGCCTACTGTCTCAACATCCTCGCGGAGGACCAGCGCGACCTCGGCGAGTTCTTCGCGGACATGATCGAACTGGACGAGGACCCCTTCGAGAGCCGGCCCGTCCGGACGGAGGCGACGAGTGCGCCGGTCTTCGAGAACTCCCTCGCGTACCTCGACTGTACCGTCGAGGCGGCCCACGAAGCCGGCGACCACACCATCTACGTCGGCCGCGTCGAGGCCGGGGATGTCCTCGACGGTGATGGCGCCCCGCTGCTCTTTTTCCGGGGCGAGTGGGACGCTCTCGCCGAGAGCTGACGGCTACGCGAGTCGCTCGATACTCTCGCGGGTTCACCGCGAGCGCCCGAAACGGTGCTAGTGATAACGTTTAACACGAACCTATTCGAACGAAACATCGACGTCTGCGTTGTCGAGAAGGGGGCGGGACATCGGGCAGGCGTTACAGGTTGCGATAGAACATGTCAATGTATGCCATCCTATTTGACAAGACCGACGTGGGCCAACACGCACCCGCAATCGACGGGTTCGGTGCGGTGGGCGACGGGGCTCACCAGACCGACGAGTACGTCGACCTCGATGCGCTCGCGGATCGGGTCGGACTCCTGGCCCCGTGTCTGCTTGACGACCACCCACAGATGCTGAAGTCAGAGTCATGAGAGTGGATGTTCACACTTCGGTTACGCGAATCGCAGACCTCGAAGAGCGGTCGTACGACGTCGATACCCGTCCGAGAGAGACGTGGGACACTGGGGACTACGTGCTGGCCCGCATCGTCCGCCGGCCCGCACCCGGCGTCGAAGTCGAGAATCCCCGGGGGAGACGCGTCGAACTGATGGAGGGCGAGCGGATAGTCGGCGCACTCGGCACGCGCTGCGCGACCCGGGGGTTCGTCGGTGGCTGGCGCGACGTCGAGACGGACGGCCGGATGCACGCCCTGACCAGCGGTGGCGTGCTCGGTCGGATTACTTCGGCCTCGCCGCACAGCAAGACGCCCATCGCGGTCGAGTACGAGGGCCACGTCACTATCGACGGTTCCCCAGTCCGAATGCGCGAGAACGGGCTCGGTCCGTGCACACGGGCCCACGAGACCCCGATCGTCCTCGTGTTCGGGACGAGCATGTCGGCCGGCAAGACGATGAGTGGCCGCGTGATTACGCGCATCCTCGTCGAGAACGGCTACCGCGTCGGTGCCTGCAAGTTGACCGGCGCGGGCCACTACAGAGACGTCCTGTCGATGGGGTCGGTCGGTGCCGATCCGATTTACGACTTCGTCGATGCTGGTCTCCCGACGACCGTCGTGCCCGAACAGACCTTCCGGGATGCCATCGAGCCACTGCTGGGCCACCTGCAGGACGCGGATGTGATCGTCGCCGAGGTCGGTGCGAGCCCGCTGGAACCGTACAACGGCGAAGCCGTGGTCGACCTGCTAGAGGGACAGGTAGCGTTCACTGTACTCTGTGCGTCGGACCCGTACGCGGTCGTCGGCATCGAGGAGGCATTCGGGCGGTCGCCCGACCTCGTGGCTGGCATCGCGACGAACACGACCGCCGGAGTCGACCTCGTCGAGAGCCTCACCGGCTATCCCGCACTGAACCTGCAGGCTGAAGAAACCAAGCCGGACCTCGAAGAGCGACTTCTGGACGCGCTGGCGTGAGCACTCGTTACTCGGCCATCTCCAGTACGTCGTCGAAGAAGGAAAGCGAATCGTGCGGGCCGGGGTTGGCCTCGGGGTGGTACTGGCGGGTGATGATACCCAGGTCGTCGTTCTCCAGCCCCTCGGGTGTGTCGTCATTGACGTTGACCTGCGTCACGTCGAGTGTGTCGCCGGGATCCGCGACGGTGTAGCCGTGATTTTGCGTGGTCATCACGACCCGGTCGGTCCGCAGATCGCGCACGGGCTGGTTGATCCCGCGATGGCCGAACTCCATCTTCTCGGTCTCGCCACCCAGAGCGCTGGCGACGACCTGCTGGCCGAGACAGATGCCTGCAATCGGCGTCTCGCCGGCGTAGGCCTCGACGACATCGCCGGCCCGCTCGAAGTTCTCGGGGTCGCCGGGGCCGTTCGAGATGAAAAGCAGGTGGGGGTCGACCGCCTCGACGTCCGCCGCGGTGGCGTCGTAGGGCAGGACGTGTACCACGGCGTCGCGCTCGACCAGCGAGTCGACGATCGAACCCTTGGCGCCGCAGTCGACGAGCGCGACGCGCTTCCCGTCCCCGTCTTCGTTTACGACCCGCTGCTCGTCGACGGAAACCTGTGCGCCGATGTCCGTGTGCTCGGACATGTGCCGACACTCCGCGAGTTCAGCGAGAGCGTCCTCCTCGGTTGCGTCCGGGCCGGCGGCGATGCCACACTTCATCGCGCCCTCGTCGCGAATCTCGGTGACGATCTCGCGGGTGTCGAGGTGATCGACTGCCGGGATGCCCTCCTCGGTGAGCCACTCGGCGACGTCGTCGGTGAGTTCGCGGGCGACGACGCCGTTTGGCTGGACGCGATCCGACTCGAACCGTTCCTCTCGGACGCCGTAGTTGCCGATCAGCGGGTACGAGAAGGTGAGCACCTGCTCCTCGTAGCTGGGGTCGGTGAGACTCTCCTCGTAGCCCGTGTAGGCGGTCGTGAAGACCAGTTCCCCGCGTGTCGTGCCCGGCGAGCGCGCGCGCCCCTCGACGACGCGCTCGCCCTCGATGGCGACGTAGGCGTCCGACATTACGAGATGCGTACGGAATATCGGTTGATAAGCGTTGCTTTCGAAGTCGAGTTACGAATTTCGTAGCGTTGAAGTGGGATGGGGGTGAAGACACGCATCTCGATGGACGAGATCGACCAGCAGATACTCGACATCCTGCGCCGGGATGCCCGCACCCCCTACACGGAGATCGCAGACGAGGTCGGCACCTCCGAGGGGACAGTCCGCAACCGCGTCGAGGGGATGGTCGAGGAGGGCGTCATCGAGCGCTTCACCGTCGCCACGCGTACTGGCAACGTCAAGGCCATGGTGGAGATCAGCGTCGACGTGAACGTCCACACCGGCGGCGTGACCGAGCGGATGGCCGAGTGGGAGGAGGTCGATTTCGTCTGGCAGGTCTCCGGGGAGGAGGACATCGTCCTCGTGGCCGACGCCGCCGACACCTCGAACCTGAACGACCTCATCACCCGTGCCCGCGAACTCGACGAGGTGCTCTCGACGAAGACGCGCCTCATTCTCGACGAATGGCTCGGGGGCCAGGCCACACCTGCGCCGAGAGAGTGAGAGTTCTCTGCTGTTTGCCAGGACTGGTCGCCAGTAACCGAAGCCGGTTTGTGGTGGGTGGTCGATTGGTTGGGTAATGACTGCGGACGAACCGAGTGCGGAGGGTCCCGAACACGAGAATGCTCGACAGGAGGTCATCGCGGTCGACGGCGACGACAACGAACAGGGGCTGGTGAACCGGCTCGACGCCCACACGGGCGACGGGCGACGCCACCGGGCGTTCACGACGATGCTCTTCGACCAGGAGGGGCACATCCTCCTCGCCCAGCGCAGCCCCGACAAGCGCCTCTGGGACACCTACTGGGACGGGACCGTGGCCTCACACCCCGTCGAGGGACAGAGCCAGGTCGACGCCGCGAGCCAGCGTCTCGAGGAGGAACTGGGTGTCTCGCCCGACCAGTACGACGACCTCCGCGTGACAGACCGCTTCGAGTACAAGCGCTACTACCTCGACGAGGGCGTCGAACACGAGGTCTGTGCCGTGCTGAAGGCGACGCTTCTGGACACCGAAATCGGTCCCGACCCCGACGAGGTCGGGGGGGTCATGTGGGTGCCCTACGAGCGGCTCTACCACAATCCAAGGTGGTACCGCCAGCTCCGCCTCTGTCCGTGGTTCGAAATCGCGATGCGCCGGGACCTCGACTAGAAGGGCGCCTCGGAGCCACTCTCGGCAGCCTCTTCCCTGGCGGAGTTCTCCTCGCCGCTCGTGATGGGGCCATCCCAGGCTGTCAGCCCGCCTTCCAGGCTCTCGACGTCCCCGTCGAATCCCTCGTAGGATGCGATCAGCCGCGCGGCCTTGATACTGGCCTGGCCGTGGGGACAGACGGTGACGACGTGGTCGGCGTCGGCAACGTCCTCGACGCCGCCAACGAGATCCGGGAGCGGGAGGTTCACACTGTCTGGGATGCGTGCCTGGCGATAGAGACCCGGCTGGCGGATGTCGACGACGAGGGGGGCGTCGCCGTCCACCAGAGCCGCTTCGAGATTCTCGGGCGATATCTCGCCGTCCATATCCGTAGATGTCGATCCGAGAACAAACCTCTGTCGGACCGTGTCGGGCCCGAGATTGCACCATCTTCTCATCAATATGATTCAATATTTATTCAAGTATATACCTATAGTTTCTCTCTATTAGCACACAGTTCATCCTGAGCGTCAGAGATACCGGGACAGCCACGACCGGAACAATTAATTGAGTGTGTATTCAAGTAAGTGTCGATGACACAGGCGACGGAGAGGCTTCGGCGGTATCTCGACGATCAGCTCGAGGAGTGCCGGACCGAAGACGTCGAGCGGCGAATCGAGGAACTCGGGGCGCTCGAAGCCGCGATCGGACCCAGGCAGGCTGAGGCCGAACTGGACGTCCTCTCGGCGCTCGCAAACGAGACGCGCTATACGCTCGTTCGCGCCCTCGTCGCAGCGGGCGAGGAACTCTGTGTCTGCGAGTTGCACGGGGTCGTGGACGTCACCGAGAGCGGACTCAGCCACGCCCTCTCGACGCTCGTCGATGCCGGCCTGGCCGACGGGCACAAGGACGGACGCTGGAAGAAGTACCGCGCGACCAACCGCGCGGTTGCGCTCGTGACCGTCCTCGAGGGGAGTGTCGAGGGGGCCGTCGCCGATGAGTAATGTCGAGCACGAACACGGCCCGAGCTGTGACTGTCCGGACTGTGGCGACCCGCGATCGATGGATCTCCTCGACAAGTACCTCACCGTCTGGATCTTCGGCGCCATGGCTATCGGCGTCGGCCTGGGGTACGTCGCCCCGTCGGTCACCCGGCCGATTCAGGAGTTCCACCTCGTCGAGATCGGGCTCATCCTGATGATGTACCCGCCGCTGGCGAAGGTCAACTACGGCCAGCTCCCGACCGTGTTCCGGAACGTGAAGGTGCTGGGACTGAGTCTGGTCCAGAACTGGCTGATCGGGCCGACCGTCATGTTCGCCCTGGCGATCGTCTTCTTCAGCGGGCTCGTCCCCGGGCTGCCGGCCCGCCCCGAGTTCTTCCTGGGGCTCGTGTTCATCGGCATGGCCCGGTGTATCGCCATGGTGCTGGTCTGGAACGAACTCGCGGAGGGTTCGGCGGAGTACGCCGCGGGGCTGGTCGCGTTCAACAGCGTCTTCCAGATCCTCACCTACGGGGTGTACGTCTGGTTTTTCGCACTGTTCCTGCCGCCGCTTTTGGGCATGGAGACACTCGTCGCCGGCATCTCGGAGTTCGGGATCACGCCCCGCCAGGTCTTCGAGGCGATCGCAATCTTCCTCGGGATCCCCTTCGCCGCCGGCATCCTCTCGCGGTACGCCGGGGCGCGAACGAAAGGGACAGAGTGGTACGACGAGCGCTTCGTGCCGACTGTCAGCCCCCTGACCCTGATCGCGTTGCTGTTCACCGTGATAGTGATGTTCGCCATGCAGGGCGAACGCATCGTCGGCCAGCCCAGCGACGTCCTGCTGATCGCCGTGCCGCTGACTATCTACTTCGTGGTGATGTTCTTCGTGAGTTTCGGCATGGGTCGGGGCATCGGCGCTGACTACTCGACGACCACCGCGATCGGCTTCACCGCCGCCTCGAACAACTTCGAGCTCGCAATCGCCGTCGCGGTCGCGGTCTTCGGCGTCGGCCACGGCGTCGCCTTCGCGACCGTCGTCGGCCCGCTCATCGAGGTGCCCGTCCTGCTGGCGCTGGTCAACGTCGCGCTGTACCTCCAGCGCCGCTACGACTGGGCCGGCTACACGACCGGCAGCCTCGAGGAACCGTCCGGCGAGTCCACGACGGACGACTGAGACGATGAGCGACGGACCCACGGTCGCGTTCGTCTGTGTCCAGAACGCCGGCCGATCACAGATGGCCGCCGCGTTCGCCCGGCGGGAAGTGGCCGATCGCGGGCTCGACGGCAAGATCGATGTCGTCACAGGCGGGACGCGCCCCGCAGACCGCGTCCACGACGAGGTCGTCCGCACGATGCGGGCGGTCGACGTCGACGTCGGCGGCCGGACGCCACGCGAGGTGACCGCCGACGAGTTGCGGGACAGCGACTACGTCGTCACGATGGGCTGTTCCGCCGAGGAGGTCTGCCCGGCAGGGTGGGGCGGTGAGAACCGGGACTGGGGCCTCGAGGATCCAGAGGGGAAGCCACCGGAGACGGTTGCGAATATCCGGGAGGAGATCAGGTCGCGCGTCCGGGCGCTCTTCGACGAACTCGAACCTGACCGGTGAACGCCCGCTACGTGCGGTCGAGCGTCGCCTCGGTGTCGATCCCGTAGACGCGCGCCGGCGTCTCGACGTGCGCCGTTCGGAGGGCGCCCTCGTACCCCTGCTCTGCGAGCCACTCGACCCGCTTCGGGACGGTCTTCGGTCCCAGGACCGCGCCGGGGCGGTCCGGATCGTCGATGAAGTCCGTCTCCATCAGGAACGGCTCGCCCGCCTCGGCGGCGGCTTCGAGGTTGTCCTCGTGGGAGATGACGCTGGGGACCGGGCCCTCGATTGTCCCCCCGGAGTAGTGTTTGACGACCTGTTTGCGGGGCAGTCCCCGCTTTTCCGCCCACTCGGCGACCTCGGTGAAGTCCTCGCCGCCCTCGGTGTGGAGCTGGACGGCACACCCCGTCTCCGCGCCGAGTTCGAAGGCGTGTCGCATCACCTCGTTCGAGGCCTCCCACACCGCGTCGTCGACCTCGTAGTGGGGCCGGCCGCTCTTGATGGCAAGCGCCGGGCCGTCGGCGACGTACTCCGCGGCCACGTCCAGCCCGGCCTGCATCAGGTCGCGGGCCTCCGGCGGCGTGTAGCCGCCCCCGACCAGCTTCGAGACGAGCCCGGGATGGACGCCCAGGACGGGCCAGGCGCGGCCGTCGAGGACGTCGGTGGCCCTGGATACGGCGCCGACAGTTATATCGAATACCTCGCGGAAGTCACCGGCGTCGTCCACGCTGTCGACGAGATGCCAGGAGGGCTTGTTGAGCACGAGCAGGTGGGTCCCCCCGCGTGCGGCGAAGTCCTCGGCGGCCTCGACGCCTCTCCCGTTTACCGGGTCGAGGTGGAGGTGGTTGTCGAGTATGGGCTCGAACGCGGTCATGTCCGCCCCTGCGGGGCCGTTGCGCAAAAGGGGTTCGTCTCGACGCCGGCTCTCCAGAACTACTCCTCCAGCGTGAGCGCGCGGTGGGCGGCGTTTCTGAGCGCGTCCGACCGGCCGTAGGCCCCGGGCGCAACGGCGACGGTTTCGACGCCGCGCTGTGCCGCCCGTTCGAGGACGGGCTTGAAGTCGGTGTCCCGGGAGACGATCACGAGCACGTCGACGGCCCCGTCGGTCACCGCGACGGTTGCGTCGACCGCGAGCCGGACGTCCACGTCGCCGCTCGTGGTAACGACGTCGAACCCGCGTGCCTCGGCGGCCTGGATCAGCTCCGGCGTCGCGTGTTCGTCGAGATACAGCCGGGTCACTGCGAGGCGGCCCTCGCTGGCCGCGACCGCCCGGAGTTCGTCCAGATCCACGTCGAACTCCTCGCGGAGGACGTTCGGCCCGTCGACGAACAGGCCGACACGACCCGTCCCAGCGCCGCCACGCAACGCGTCCAGCAGTCCCATAGGCCCCGTTCGAGTCGGCCCGACATATCCCTTGTCAGGGACGGAGCCGGCTCAGGTGGTGGCGCTCGATGGATCGCCCCGCCATCTCGCGACAGAGCCGATCGAGGCGTCGATACAGCGCCGGTGCGCGGGCTGGCGGGAGTTCGGCTACGCCGAGAGCCGCGAGCATCCGGGCCGTCCCGAACCGGTAGCCCGCGTACGCGGCGACCACGGTAAAGGCCGCGAGGACGCCGAGCGCAACGGTCAGATTCGGCGGTTCCGAGATTGCGAAGACACGCCCGACGGGCGGACTGGACGCCCCCGGAGGCCAAGCTACATGTGACACCCGCGAGGAGTACCAGTATGGGTCTACGAACGCCACCCCTGCACGCGTCCCACGACGGGGAGGGGGCACAGTTCACGGACTTCGGCGGGTGGGAGATGCCCGTCGAGTTCGACTCCATACGCGAGGAACACGCCGCAGTCCGGGAGTCTGTCGGGAAGTTCGACGTCTCGCACATGGGGGAGATAACCGTCTCCGGCGAGGACGCGAGCCAGCTGCTCGACCGCCTGACGACGAACGACGTCGCCGAACTCGAGGCGGGCGAGGCGCAGTACGCGGCCATCACCGACGAGGACGGGATCATGCTCGACGACACCGTCGTCTATCGCCTCCCCGAGGGCGCGGACGAGGCGTACCTGTTCATCCCGAACGCGGGTCACGACGGGGAGATGTACGACCGCTGGGTCGACCACCGCGAGGAGTGGGGCCTCGACGCGACGATCGAGAACCGCACGGGGGAGTACGCGATGATCGCGGTCCAGGGCCCCGAGGCCGGGGACCTGCTCGCCCCCGAGACTGATATCGATCTCGGGGAGCTGGCGCCCTTCGAGATGGCACACGGACCGGTCGCTGGCGCCGAGTCGCTGGTTGCCCGCACCGGCTACACCGGCGAAAGCGGCTTCGAGCTCCTGTGTCCCTGGGAGGAGGCCGAGACCGTCTGGTCTGCCCTGGAGTGCCAGTCCTGCGGGCTCGGGGCCCGGGACACGCTGCGCCTCGAGATGGGCTTTCTCCTCTCCGGGCAGGACTTCGACCCCGAGGAGGATCCACGCACCCCCTACGAGGCCGGCATCGACTTCGCCGTGAACCTCGACACCGACTTCCTCGGGCGCGACGCGCTCGAAGAGGTGGCAACGGAGGGCCCCGAAGAGAAGCTAGTCGGGCTGAAGCTGATCGACCGCGGCGTCCCGCGCCACGGGTACGAGGTGACGACGGCCGACGGTCAGTCACTCGGTCACGTCACCAGCGGGACGGTGAGCCCGACCCTGGGCGAACCGATCGCACTCGCGTACCTGCCGACAGCACAGGCAGAAGACGGCAACACTGTCTGCGTCATCATCCGCGACGAACCGAAGAAAGCACGTATCACGACGACACCATTCCTATCATGAGCTTCGAGATAGCAGACAACTGCCAGTACATGGAGTCCCACGAGTGGGCTCGTCAGGAGGACGGGACCGTTCGGGTCGGGGTCTCCGACTTCGCACAGGACGAACTCGGCGACGTCGTGTTCGTCGAGTTGCCCGACGAGGGCGAAGAGTTCGACCGCGAGGGCGCGTTCGGCGTCGTGGAGTCGATCAAGGCCGTCTCGGACATCTACGCGCCGGTTGCCGGGACGGTCGTCGACGCGAACGACGAGGCCCGCGACCAGCCCGAGCTGATAAACGAGGACCCCTACGGAGACGGGTGGCTGGTCGAGTTCGACCCTGCCGACGACGACCCCCTCGATGGCCTCCTCGGGCCAGAGGAGTACCGCGACCAGATCGACTGATCAGCTCTCAGACGTGGTCTTCGGGCATCAGATCCTCGAAGGCCTGGTCGGCGAGCCACTCACAGAGCTTCACGAGCTGGTCGCTTGCCGCCTCGAACAGCCGTGCGCCCTTCTCGGCGGTCGCGTCCGTCTGGTCGCCCAGCACGCCGTTGTCGGTGTTGTCGATGGCGTCGTAGAAGGTGCGGGCGCCGTGGGTGCGCGCCTCCTCCCACTCGAGCAGGCCGCCGTCGCGCGCCTCGGCGAGCCGGTCGTCGTGGACGAGATCCGGGTGGAGGTGCTGGATCAGCGCCGTCTCCTTCGGGCCGCCGTGAGGGCCGTTGGTCTCGAAGCTGTCGTCGACGAGGTCGGGGATGCTCTGGTCCCACATCCATTCTATTGCATAAGCTACACCGTCATCGCGGAGCTCCCGCCCGACCTCCCGCAAGTGTTCGACGTTCCCGCCGTGGGCGTTCACGTAGATGACCCGGTCGATCCCGTGGTAGGCGAGGTTGCGCGTGAGAGAGGATACGTACTCCCGAAACGCCGGGGCGTCCGCCCACATCGTCCCGTGGAACTGCCGGTGGTGAGGGCTGACGCCGACGGTCACGGTCGGCGTACAGAGATAGCCCGTCCGGTCGGCGACTTCGCGGGCAAAGGCCTCCGCGATGAGGTGGTCGGTTCCCTCCGGGAGATGGGGGCCGTGCTGTTCGGTCGAGCCGAGCGGCACCAGCGCGAGTGACTCCTCGACGAAGTACTCCTCGAGGTCCGGCCACGCCATGTCGGCGAGGTACATACAAACCGACGCGGGCCCGGGCCACATGAAAACTCCGAACCAGCCCAGAACCCGGCTTAGCAGGTTTTATTACGCTGAGACCGGGAGTCCCCCTCGTACTAATGAGAGACTCTGACAGGGACTCGATGGGACGCACCACGCGACGGAAGTTCATCGCCGCAGCTGGCGCGACAGGCATCGTCGGCCTCGCGGGCTGTGGCGGTGACGGGGGGGACGGCGGCGGTGATGGCGGCGACGGTAGCGACGACAGCGGCGATGGCGGCGATGGCGGCGGTGACGGAGGGGATGGCGGTGATGGCGGCAGTACGGACGGAGGGAGCGGCCTCGACTCCATCTCTGTCGGGATGGTCACCTCCACGTCGGGGCCGTTCGCGGTGTTCGGAAACGCCGCGGTGACGGGCGCAGAACTGGCGATCGAGGACCTGGAAAGTGAGTTCGACGTGAGCATCGACCTCTCGACGGACGACTCCCAGCTCGAACCCGGGACCGCCCTGGACCGGGCGCGGGCGATGGTCACCGAAGAGGAAGTCGACTTCCTGATGGGCGGTGTCTCCTCGTCGGTCGCGTTGCGCCTGGGCGGGTGGGCCTCGGACAACGAGGTCACGTACTTCGCGACGGGCGCCCACTCCTCGGCGCTGACCGGCGAGTCCTGTGGGGAGTACATGTTCCGCCCGACGGCGTCGAACTCGATGCTGGCGAACAGCATCGGCTCCGACATGGCCGAGGCGGCCGACGAGTGGTATCTGATGTACTCCGACTACACGTGGGGGCAGACGGCCTCCGCCGCGGTCCAGTCCATCCTCGAGGAGCAGGGCAAGACGGTCGTGGACACGGAGGCGGTCCCCTTCCCGAGCGACGACTACGCCCAGTACGTCAACCGGGCGGAGGCCTCGGGTGCGCCCGCAATCGGCGTGCTGATCGCCGGGCTGGACCTGCGCAAGGCCGCAAACCAGATCATTGCAAGCGGCATCGAGGATCGCACCCTGGCGATGCACCAGCTCGAGGACTTCGTCTTCTGGGGCCTGGACGAGGCGTCCGCCTCGATTCTCGATATTGCGGGACAGGTCTGGGGCCCGGCCGTCGGCGGCGGCGGCGAGTTCAAACAGCGGGTCGCAGACGAAGGCGAGATGGACCCCTACGTGCGCCACCTGCTCGGGTATATGTCGATGGACCAGGGTATCCGGGCGGCGCTCCGTACCGGGTCGACTGCCGCGCCGGACATGCGCGACACCCTCGAAGGCCACCAGGTCGAGTCATCTATCGTCGACATGAAAGGCGGCGGCGACATGTACTGGCGTGCCGAGGACCACCAGCTCGTCCAGCCGACCTACACGGTTACGTCGCGCCCGACCGGCGAGATGTCGGGCGACCCCTACAAGGAGTGGTTCACCGTCGAGAACAAGTTCGCCGGCGACGACGTCGCCCGCCCCGTAGACGAGACCGGCTGCTCGCTGTAACGAGAGATGAGTGGCACGCTGGGTGCCCGCACCCGGATACAGCGGCTCCTCTCCGACCGCTCGCCAGCGGCAGGCGTTGGCATCGTCGCCGGGCTGGTCCTGTTGCTCAACGCCGCTGTCCAGGAGACGGGGCTGTTCGTCGATCAGGCCATCGGCGGCCTGGTTTACGGGATGATTCTCGTGATGGTCTCGCTGGGGCTGGCGCTGGTGCTCGGCCTGATGGGCGTCGTCAACTTCGCACACGGCGCCCTGTTCATGCTCGGCGGGTACTTCGCGTACGCCGCCATGGCGACCTACGGGCTCCCGTTCCCGGTCGCACTCGTGGTAGGCCCCGTCGGCGCCGGCGTCGTCGGTGTCGCGATGGAGATTGTCGTGCTCCGGCGGCTGTACGGGAAGGACCCGATTATCGGCCTGCTGGCGACGTTCGGGCTGACGCTGATGATTGCAGAGGCGGTCCGGTTCGTCTGGGGGGCCAGCGCCGTCCAGCCCGACAAACCCGGCTTCCTCACCGGCGGTACCGACCTCCTGATCACCCAGGTCGGCACCTACCGCCTCTTTACGGTCGCGGTTTCGGCCGTCTCGGTCGCGGTCGTCTACTACGTCATTTCCGAGACCGACTTCGGGCTCACGGTCCGGGCGGGCGTTCAGGACGGCGAGATGACCGAGTTCGTCGGCGTGAATCTCCCCCTGCAGTTCACCGCGATGTTCTTCCTGGGATCGGTCATCGCCGGCCTGGGTGGGGCTCTGCGCGTCGTCGAGTTCGGCATCGACCCCGGGGCTGCGGAGGAGTTCGTCATCCTCGCGTTCGTCGTCGTCGTCATCGGCGGCGTCGGCAGCCTGTTCGGAAGCGTCGTCGCCGGCCTGCTGGTCGGGTGGGCACAGTTTCTCGTGCCGGTGGCGCTGAGTTCGCTCGCGCTCGTGACCGGCATCGGAGCGATCAACGTCCAGGGAATCAGCAGGCTCATCCCGTTTCTCGTGATGATCGCCGTCCTGCTGATCCGCCCGCGCGGACTGTTCGGCGAGGAGGGACTGCTCGAATGAGCACGCCAGACGAGTCCGAACCGGGTCTCCCCTCTACCTTCGAGAAGTACCGGATTCCGCTCGGCTTGGTCGCGCTCGTTCTCGTGCTCCGGCCGCTGGTCGCGAGCGAGTTCCTGCTCGGCTACGAGGCCATCGCCAGCAGAATCCTCATCCTGACGGTTCTCGTGGCGGCCTTCAACCTCCTCTTCGGGTTCACCGGGCTCCTCTCGTTTGGCCACGCGATGTTCCTCGGGTTCGGGCTCTACATCCCGGCCATCGTCGTGTTGAACGGCCTGTGGATCCTGCCGCCGGGAGGGACACTTACCTTCTTTGCCGGCGTCGCGCTCGCGCTCGTCGCCGTCGCCGTCTACAGCTACGCTCTGGCGGGGCTGATCGTCGGGAAGGGCGAGATCTACTTCGCGCTTTTGACGCTTGCGTTCTCGCAGGCGATCTACTTTCTCGTGTTGCGGGACCCCGGCGGCCTGACCGGGGGATCGAACGGCCTCACCAGGGGTACTCTCCCCGGGTTCGTCGAGCAGACCCGCGGCGAGATATCGATCCAGGCCTTCGGGCTGTCCGCCGACTGGTACTGGGTCGTCGCCGTCGTCTTCCTGCTCGCGATGCTCGTCTTATGGCAGGTCGTCCGGTCGCCCTTTGGCCGGTCGTTGATTGCCATCCGGGAAAACGAGAGCCTGGCTCGGGCGATGGGCGTCGACACGAAGCGGTACAAGGTGTGGTCGCTGACCTTCAGCGGGGCTTTCGCGGCGATCTCGGGCGTGTTGCTCGAAATCCAGAACACCGGCGCCGCAATCGAGAACCTGAGCGTCATCACGAGCGGCGACACGGTGCTGATGGCGGTGCTGGGTGGGGTCAACTACTTCTTCGGGCCGATCGCCGGCGCGTTCACGTGGCTGTTCGCGGAGGACTTCCTGACCGACTTCGAGGTCTGGGAGTTCCCCCTCTCGGAGTTGACCCTCGTGAGCGTCGACCTCAGCGACGTGCTGGCCTACTGGCAGTTCTTCCTCGGTGCCCTGTTCGTGGTCGTCGTGCTGACAGCCCCCGAGGAGGGCATCTGGGGGTACGTCAGGTCGACCGCCCGCTGGGCCCGTGATCGCCTCCCGGAGGTGGGAGAATGAGCCGGGCCGGGGACACTGACGGGCTGGATGGGGCGGACAGCCGCGAGCGCCCGTCGGTCGAACCAGTCGAGGACCCGCAGGCGGCGGCTCTCGGCGTCGAGAGTCTGACCAGAACGTTCGGGAGCGTCACCGCCGTCGACGACGCGAGCCTGGCCGTCCAGGAGGGCGAACTCCGGGCGGTCATCGGCCCGAACGGGGCCGGGAAGACGACGCTTTTCAACTGCATCATGGGGAGGCTGTCCCCGACAGACGGGAGCGTCCACCTCGGCGGGGCCGACATCACGTCAGATCCCGAACAGCGCCGCCCACACCTGGGGCTGGCCCGGTCGTTCCAGTCGAACCAGCTGTTCACCGACCAGACGGTCCTGGAGAACGTCCGGCTGGTCGCCCAGACCGCACAGCAGGGCGCGTTCGCGATGGACCTGTTTCGCAGTCACTACGACGTCGGCCGCGAGGCGGCGATCGACATCGCCGGGTCCCTCGGGCTGTTCGATTCCCTCGACACCGAGGCGAAGAACCTCCCCCACGGCGACCAGCGCCGGCTGGGAATTGCGATGGCGCTGGCCACCGGACCCGACGTCCTCCTGCTCGACGAGCCGACCTCCGGGATGAGCCCCGGCGCGACCGCCCAGACGGCCGACCTGATCGAGGAGATCCGCGACGACCGCGGGCTGACCGTCGTCCTCATCGAACACGACATGGACGTCGTCCTCTCGATCTCCGACCGGGTCACGGTGCTCGACCGCGGGAGCGTCATCGCGACCGGCCCCCCGGAGGAGGTCCGGGAAAACCAGGCTGTCCAGGACGCATACCTCGGCGGGATGCGGGAGGAACTATGACGCTGCTCGACGTCCAGAATCTGGAGGCCGGCTACGAGACCGGGCAGGTGCTGTTCGGCGTCGACATCGCGGTCGAGACGGGCGAACTGGTCTCGCTTCTGGGCCGCAACGGCGCCGGCAAGACGACGACGCTTCGGGCAATCGCCGGGGGCGAGGTGCCGAAGATCCTCGGCGGGGAGATGAGCTTCGACGGCGAGTCGCTCGTCGACAAGCCCGCACACGCCATCGCACGCAGCGGCCTCAGCTTCGTCCCCGAGGACCGGCGGTGTTTCCCCCGCCTTTCCGTCGAGGAGAACGTCAGGCTGGCGATCAACCACGCCAGCAACCCGAAGGACATCGAGACGGTCCTCGACTTTTTCCCCGAACTCGCCGACATGCGTGGGAAACACGCACGGAACATGAGCGGCGGGGAACAGCAGATGCTTGCCATCGCGCGGGCGCTCGCTGCCAACCCCCGCCTGATGTTGCTCGACGAACCCTTCGAGGGGCTCGCGCCCTTCATCGTGCGCCGCATCGAGGACATCATCGCCGAGATCAACGAGGAGGGGGATATCGCGGTGTTGCTCGTCGAGCAGAACGTGGCCGCAGCGATGGCGGTCGCCGACCGCCACTACATTCTCGACGAGGGCCACATCGTCGGGACGGTCTCGACCGAGCAACTCCGGGAGGACGAGGAGATGCGCCAGCGCTATCTCGGGGTCTGAACCTCCGGAATGCGACTCCACCCGTCGCAACGGTGTCCGGTCGCCGAGCCACAACGCGGAAGTCCCTGCCGGCAGTGGTCGGGGACATGCCAGCAGCAATCGTGACCGGCTCCTCGCGGGGGCTCGGCCGCGCGACAGCGCTCCGGTTCGCAGACGACGGCTACGACGTCGCCGACCCGGCCGACTTCGACCGGATCATGGACGTCAACGTCAACTCGGCGTTCAACGCGACGAAGGCGGCGCTCGTCTCGCTGACCCGGAGCCACGCGCGCGACTTCGCTCCCGTGATCCGCGTCAACGCGGTCGCGCCGGGCCACATCGAGACCGACATGACCGCCGACCGGTCACCGGAGGAGAAGCGCGAGGAACTTGAAGCGATCCCGGTCGACCGCTACGGCCAGCCGGCGGATATCGCCGACGCCGTTGCCTACCTCCGGGACGCGACCTTCGTCACCGGGGAGACGCTGAACGTCAACGGCGGGGAGGACATGCGCTGACATGGAGACGCCAGCTACCGGTCGGAGATCGCTCACGCGACGAGGGGTGCTCGGCACTGCCGCAGGGACGGCTGCGGCGCTCGCGCTTGGAACGCCCGCGGCGGCGACCCCGGAGACGGCATCCCCGACGGTCGTGACGCGAAACGCCTCACTCGGCGTCGACCTGTCGCGGCTGCTGAATGGGGACTCGATGGCCGACGTTCGCCACATCGCCGGGGAGATGCTCGCGGACGTCGACCGCGCCCGGTACGAGGCTCGCGCCGGCGCGATCGCCGCAGAGATCGAAGCGGCCGGCGCAGACGTCGTGGCGCTACAGGAGGCCGCCCTGCTTCGGACCCAGCGGCCGAGCGACTTCGGCGAGGCGTCGGCCGAGGACGCATCAGCGGTCGTCCTCGACCTCCTCGATCTCGTCCAGTCGGCGCTCGCGGCACGCGGCCTGTCCTACGACGTCGCGGCCGCGACGGTCACGACCGACGTCGAACTCCCGGCCGACGCCGACGGCGAGCAGGTGGACGTGCGGATAACCGACAGGAACGCCCTGCTCGTTCGAGACGGCGTCGAGACCCGCGAGGCCGTCACCGACACGTTTGCCGCTGCGCCATCGGTCCCGCTTCCGGGGACAGACCTCACGGTCTCCGTTCGACGCGGCTTCTGTGCCGCGGACGTGGTCGTCGACGGCGTCGGATTCACGGCCGCCTCGACGCACCTGGAGGCGGCCACGTCGCTGGTCCGGCGCCCGCAGGCCGAGGAACTGCTCGCTCGCCTGCCCGATGACCGGCCGGTCGTTCTCTGTGGCGACTTCAACAGCGGCCCCGGGACGGAGACGGGAACCTACGACCTGCTGACGTCGACCTTCGAGGACGCCCACGCAACCCGCCGGCCCGACGAGGACGGGTTCACGTGTTGCCAGGCGACGACTCTTACGAACGACGAATCGCGGCTGTCCAGTCGCGTCGACGCGATCCTCTTCCGGGGGAGCGTCCGCCCGACAGCCGTCGAGCGCGTCGGTCACCGTCCCGAAGACCGCATCGAGGTCCAGTCCGGTGACGGAACCGTCGAGGTGTGGCCCTCCGATCACGCTGGCGTCGTCGCGACGTTCGAGGTGTCCGCACCGGCGGCTACGCCGACGCCCACCGAGAGCGAAGAGCCAGCGACACCCACCGCAGCGCCGACCGACGAGGGCGGCGACACCGCGACGCCGGGGGGATCGGGCCCTGGGCTCGGTGTCGTCGCCGCGGTCGCCGGGCTCGCGGGTGCCGTACTCGCGCGGGTGCGCCGCAAATAGCCGTTAGTATCAGTCGTCGCCGGTCCCGGTTGCCTGCTCGCCGTCGTCGTGGTCGGCCTCGACGGCCGTCTCGCTGGCGCCGGGTGCGGCCCCGAGTTCGCGGTCGGCGCGTGGCCCCTCCAGATCGACGTCGGGCAACAGATCCCGCAGGTAGCGCCCGGTGTACGAGTCCTCGGTCCGGGCGACCGCCTCGGGCGTGCCGGTTGCGACGACCTCGCCGCCGTTCTCGCCCCCCTCCGGCCCGAGGTCGACGATGTGGTCGGCGTTTTTCACGAGGTCGAGTTCGTGCTCGATGACGACGACGGTGTTGCCCTCGTCGGCCAGCCGGTGGAGGACGTCGATGAGCTTGCGCTCGTCCTCCGGGTGCAGGCCGGTCGTCGGCTCGTCGAGCAGGTACAGCGTCTCGCCGGTGTCCTTCTTGCCCAGCTCCTCGGCGAGCTTGACGCGCTGGGCCTCCCCGCCCGACAGCGTCGTCGATGGCTGGCCCAGCCGCATGTATCCCAGGCCGACGTCCTTCAGGAGCTTGAGCCGTCGGCGCAGCTGGCCGTGGCTCTCGAAGAAGTCGTGGGCCTCGTCGACGCTCATGTCGAGGACGTCGGCGATGGTCTTGCCCCGGTAGGCCACGTCCAGCGTCTCGTCGTTGTACCGGGCGCCGTCACACTCCTCGCAGGGGACGTAGACGTCGGACAGGAAGTTCATCTCGATCTTGACGGTGCCCTGCCCGCCACACTCCTCACAGCGGCCGCCCTTGACGTTAAAGGAAAAGCGCCCCTTCTCGTAGCCCCGCTGCTGTGCGAGGTCGGTCTGGGCGAACAGCTCCCGGACGTAGTCGAAGACGTTGGTGTACGTCGCCGGGTTCGAGCGCGGGGTGCGGCCGATCGGTGACTGGTCGATGAGTCGCACCGTCTCGATGGCCTCGTAGTCGATGGCGTCGTGGTCGCCGGGGTCGACGTCGGTGTTGTCGTGCATCTCGCGGGCCAGCGCCTTGTACAGCACCTCGTGCATCAGCGTCGACTTCCCGGAGCCGGAGACGCCAGTGATCGCGGTAAAGCAGCCCACCGGCAGATCGACGTCGACGTCCGCGAGGTTGTGCTGGCGGGC
>JAZKRS010000038.1:0-27918 GCA_036626435.1 Haloarculaceae archaeon
TAGTATCAGAACGATCCCGTTGTATGGCCGTCCTCGTCGAGTTCGACGACGCCGTCGAACAGCTCGCGAAACTCCGTGACGACCTGCTCGTCGTGGACCCCGCTGGCGAGGTGAAAGAGACCGATTGCGTCGTGATCCTCGAGCAGCCCCCGGATTGCGGCCACGGCGTCGCGGACCCGCGCCTCCTCGGCGTAGTAGATCATCTCGGTGATCGAGTCGACGCTGATCCGACGCTTGCCCGCTGTCTCTTCGAGGAACTCGCGCGTCTGGTCGACGATGCCTTCGAGGTCGTCGGGCGCGGAGGCGTACCGAACCTGGTCGGTCTGGCGGCGGGTGTACCCGCGCTCGACGGACAGCGCATCGAGGATCGTCGCCTTCTCCTCGTCGACCTCGTAGTGTTCGAGCTTCTGGCCCACCTCGCGGGCGGTCGTGCGCGTGGAGACGACGAGCAGGTGGTCGGTGTCGGTTTTCAGAAAGTCCGTGTCGACCCGGTCGGTCTCGGCCGTGCTCGGGTGGACGAGCAGGATTGCCGTCCCGGCAGGTATCGTCTCCGGTGCGTTCTCGATTGCCAGCGCGTACTCCATGTAGCCGGGAAAGCGGCTCGGACCGTCTTAACTCTTGCAGACCGTCCCCGCTACCTGATCTTCGTCCCCGGCTCCGAGTCGCCGTGGGTCGTCAGCAGGTCCGCCTCCTCGCCTGCAGCGAGCACCATGCCGTCGGACTCGTACCCGAACAGCTCCGCTTTCTCCAGGTTCGCGAGCAGGACACACCCCGTCCCCGGGAGGTCGTCGGCGTCGTGCAGTCCCTTGATGCCCGCGACGACCTGCCTCGTCTCGACGCCGATGTCGACCTCCAGGCGCATCAGGTTGTCCGAGTCCTCGATGGGCTCGGCGGTGACGATCTCGCCGACGCGGATATCGAGGTCCTGGAAGTCCTCGAAGCCGATCCGGTCGTCTCCGAGCGGTTCGAGGTCGGGCTCGGCCTCCTCTCCGTCCTCGGTCTCTTCGTCTCCGGACTCGTCCTCACTCGCCTCGGCGACGCGCTCGCGCAGCGTCTCGTTCAGCTCCGCGACGCGCCCGTCCTCGATCTGCTCGAACAGCTCCGCGGGCTCGCCGAACGTCCCGGGCGGGGCCGCCAGTGCGGCCGACAGCTCCGCGTCCGCGACGGCGCCGTCCTCTTCGAGCTGTTCCCAGAGTCGCTCGGCCTTCCCGGGCATGACCGGCTGCATCAGGACCGCACAGGCCTTGGTCAGTTGCACGCAGTCGCGGATGACCTGTGCGGCCCGGTCGGGATCGTCGTCGACGAGGTTCCAGGGCTCGTTGCGCTGGATGTACTCGTTGCCGAAGTCCGCGAGCTGGACCGCGCCGTCGCCGATGTCGCGGACATTGTAGTCGGCGACCGCCCCCTCGAGGTCCCCGATCGCTTCCTCGATGCGCTCGTGGACTTCGTCGCTCGTCTCGGCATCGGGCGTCCCGTCGTAGTTCCGGTGGGCAAACAGGAGCGACCGGTAACAGAAGTTCCCGAGGTTGCCCACGAGTTCGCCGTTGACGCGGTCGGCAAAGCGGTCCCACGAGAAGTCGACGTCCTTCTCCAGGCCCGACCCCGTCGTGACGTAGTACCGGAACAGGTCGGGGTGAAAGCCGGTGTCGAGGTACTCCTGGGCCCAGACGGCGCGGTTGCGCGACGTCGAGAGCGCCTTGCCGTCGATGCCGACGAAGCCCGTCGCCAGCACCGCCCGCGGCTCGTTGAAGCCCGCCCCGCGCAGCATCGCGGGCCAGAAGACGGTGTGGTGCTGGATGATGTCGCGGCCGATGACGTGGACGACCTCGCCGGTGTCGGTCCAGCCCTCGTCCCACTCCGTCCCGGGCTGTCTCGCGCCGTCGATCTTCCAGACCCCCTCCCAGTCGTAGGCCTCGCTGCCGACGCGCTCGCTGTACTGCTTCGTCGAGGAGACGTACTCGATGGGGGCGTCGACCCAGACGTACAGGACGAGTTCCTCCCCCTCGTCCTCCCGTGCGGGGTAGTCGATCCCCCAGTCCATGTCGCGGGTGATACAGAGGTCCTGTAGCTCGCCCTCGATCCACTCCCGGGGCTGGTTGCGGGCGTTCTCCGTGCCCTCCAGGCGATCGATGAACTCCTGGAGGTAGTCCTGAAAGTCCGAGAGGCGGAGGAACTTGTGTTCCCGCGTCCGGTACTCGGCGGGGTTGCCCGTCAGGACGCTGGTCGGGTCTTCGATCGCCCCGGGTTCGAGGTGGCGCTGACACCCTTCGTCGCACTCGTCGCCCCGGGCCAGTTCCCCACAGTAGGGACAGGTCCCCTCGACGTAGCGGTCGGGGAGAGGCTGATCCTCCTCGGCGTCCCACGCGACCTGGATCTCCTTCTCGACGACGACGTCCTGGTCGATCCAGGTCCGGACGAACTCCCGGGTCATCTCCGTGTTCGTCTCGTCGTGGGTGTGGCCGTAGTTGTCGAAGTCGACGTTGAACTGCGGGAACGTCTCCTCGTACTGGTCGTGGTACTCCAGGGCGAAGGACTCGGGGTCGACGCCCGCCTCGGCGGCGTTGACGGCGATTGGCGTCCCGTGCATGTCCGACCCGCAGACGAAGGCTGTCTGCTGGCCGACGCGCCGGAGCGCCCGCGCGTACAGGTCGCCGGCGACGTAGCCCCTGAGGTGGCCGACGTGGAGGTCCCCGTTTGCGTAGGGCAGCCCCACCGTCACGACCGCAGGGTTGTCCGTGGGCAATGGCTCGCGACTCATGCTGTCCGATACCGCCATGTGGGCCAAAAGCCCGCCGGTTTGTCGCTGTTGGGGCCGCGTGTCTCTGTGCCCAAGCGGTGGAATTAAGCGAGTCGGCAGCCCGGTTCAAGACGAGGTATGGAACGCTCTCCGCTCGCCGGCCGCCCCGCCGGCGTCGCGTCGCCCCCGTTTCGGCGGTCTCCCCGTCGGGCCCTGCGAGAGGACGAGACGACCAGCGTGCCCGACACAGCCACCCTCGCCCCTGACCGATGAAAGTATTCACCTCCGCTCGGGACCGCAACAAGGCCATCTTCGCCGCCGTTGTCTTTGCAGTCGGCCTGACACTCGGGTACTTCGCCCTCCGGCAGTACGCGCCGTTCGTGTTCGACGCGACGGAGTTGCGCGCCTGGATCCGGCAGTTCGGGCCACTCGCCCCGCTCGTGTTCATAGTTGCCCAGACAGTCCAGGTCATCGTCGCGCCGGTGCCCGGCCAGGTGATGGCGCTCGTCGGTGGCTACCTCTTCGGGTCGGTCCGAGGAACTATATACAGCATGATCGGCGTCATAATCGGCAGCGCGATCGCGTTCAGCATCGCACGCCGGTGGGGGCGGCCGGCCGTCGAGCGGATGATACAGGACGAGATAATCGAGCGCTTCGACGGGTTCGTCGAGACGATCGGCGTCCCCGGCCTGTTGCTTTTCGTCTTCATCCCCGGGCTCCCCGACGACGCCATCTGCTTTCTGGCCGGCCTCACGCGCTTTCGTCTCGTCACGTTCCTGGCGGTCATACTCGTCGGCCGGAGCCCGGCCTACATCATCACGACCTTCGCTGGCGACGGGCTGGCGACCGGCCGCGTCGTCGAGGGCATCCTCGCGGTCGGCACACTCATCCTGCTCTCGGTATTGGCGTACCACCGGCGCGAG
The DNA here is from genome assembly GCA_036626435.1 of Haloarculaceae archaeon. Lineage (GTDB taxonomy): Archaea > Halobacteriota > Halobacteria > Halobacteriales > Haloarculaceae > SW-9-67-25. Next base: position 3,661 of record JAZKRS010000038.1, read on the forward strand.
GACATCAAGCGGTACGTCGGCGGAACAGGTTGACAGCCACACAGGATCGCACTCCTGGGATCCGGCGAGTAGCCGCGCGAACGCAGTGAGCGCGGTCAGAACCAGTCCAGGTCCGCGACGAACGACCGCAGCATCGACCGGGTGACGTGGGGCATACAGACCACGCGCAACTCGCCGGCGCCGGTCTTCGAGACCCGCCAGCCGCGATCGCGGAGTTCGTCGGTCATCGGGACAGAGAGGTCCGCCGCCACCAGCGGCAGTTCCGGGCCAACTACCTCGTGTCCGCGACTCTCGAGAGCGTCCCCCAGCCACTCTGCGTTGTCTGTCGCCCGTTCGTACGCCGTGCGGTATCCGTCCGGCCACAGCGCCTCCATGGCCGCGACTGCGCTTGCCACCCCGGCGCCGCTGCGTGTGCCCGTAAGCGTCACCTGGGCGGTCGATTCGAGATATGGCGTGTCGATTGCGAGTTCTCCGAGCAGATCTGGCGAGCGTGCGAGCAGCCCCCCGGCGGGGACTGCCGCCTGGCCCACCTTGTGCGGGTCGATGGTGAGCGTGTCGACAGCGGCGTGTCCGAAGTGCCACTCGTGGTCGGTAAAGGGCAGGTAGAATCCGCCCCACGCGGCGTCGACGTGACAGAGGGCGTTGGCGTCGGCAGCCAGGTCCGCGGTCGCCGGGACCGGGTCAACGAAGCCGTATTCGGTCGATCCGGCGACCGCGACGACACAGACTGTGTCCTCGTCGACAAGTTCGGACATAGCCTCCACGTCCGCGCGGTACCCGTCCAGTGGCGCCGTCCGTAACTCCACCCCGAGAATGTCGGCAGCCTTCCGGAAGCTGAAGTGGGCGCTCGTGGGCGCGACGACGTTCGGCTCCGTCGTGTCGGCGCGGTTGCGGGCGATCCGGACGGCCTGGATGTTCGCCTCTGTGCCCCCGCTGGTGACGTATCCTGTCGGGGAGTCAAGTCCCGTGATGGCCCCGAGCCGGTTGACGGCCTCCCGCTCCAGCTCGGCGACGGTCTCGTAGGTGCCGGGGTCGCCGGGGTTGGCCGCCAAGAAGCGTTCGGCGGCCCGCCGTGCCGCAGGGTGGGGTTCGGTACACATCGAGGAGAGAACGCGGTCGAAATCCTGCGGTTCGGCCCGCGGGACCTGCTGCATACACCGTGTAAGCCGGCCGATCGATATAGTGGTTGCGCTCGATGGAGCCCGATCACCAGTTCGTATCAGGACGTAGCTTCCTGGTACTGGCTGACAAGCTCCTGCATCGAATCCTTGGCGTCGCCAAAGAGCATGCTCGTGTTGTCCTTCGCAAACAGGGGGTTCGGGATCCCGGAGAAGCCGGGGCTGAGACTGCGCTTGTTGACGATCACCGTCCCCGCCTCGGTGACGTTCAACACCGGCATTCCGGCGATCGGGCTCGACTCGTCCGTGTTCGCCTTCGGGTTGACGACGTCGTTGGCCCCCGTCACGATCACTACGTCGGTCTGTGAGAAGGTGGGATTCACCTCCTCCAGTTCGCGCATCTTGTCGTAGGGCACATCGGCCTCGGCCAGCAGGGCGTTCATGTGCCCCGGCATCCGGCCCGCAACCGGGTGGATGCCGAACTCGACATCGACGCCGGTCTCCTCGAGCAAGTCGGCCAGTTCGGCGACGGCGTGCTGGGCCTGTGCGACGGCCATCCCGTAGCCCGGCACGATGACCACCCGCTGGGCCACCTCCAGCAGCATCGCGACTTCCTCCGGGGAGGTTTCGGTGATCTGGCCCTCGTAGATGTCCTCCATGTCCTCGCTCTCGCCGTCCCCGCCCAGCCCGCCAAAGAGGACGTTCGTCAGCGACCGGTTCATCGACTCGCACATGATGACCGTCAGGATCAGCCCCGACGCACCGACCAGCGTCCCCGCGACGATGAGGACCGTGTTGTTCAGGACGAACCCCGTCGTCGCGGCCGCCAGCCCGGAGTAGGAGTTCAACAGTGCGATGACGACCGGCATGTCCGCGCCCCCGATGGGGACGACCAGGAACACGCCCAGCACCGACGCGGCGAGCACCAGGACCCAGTAGGAGGGCATCCAGGCCGATAGCGCCGACCCGCTGACGAACCCGGGCTGGACGATCAGAACCACACCACCCGCCAGCGCAGCCAGCAGGAACACGATCTTGATGCCGTGACCGGCGGTCTGGCTCACCGGCGAGTCGCCGACCAGCCCGTGTAACTTTCCGGCCGCGACCAGGCTGCCCCAGAAGGTCACCGAGCCGATGATCCCCGCGATGGCCGCCGTCGACGTCAGGCCGACGGAGAGGGTCCCGCCGGTGGCCACGACGTCGACCAGCTCCGCCCCGGCAACCAGGGCCGAGGCCCCGCCGCCGAAGCCGTTGAACAGGCCGACGAGCTGGGGCATCTCGGTCGTCTCGACAGTCACCGCGAGCCACGCGCCGATCGCCCCGCCGACGAGCAACGCGGCCGCGAGGACGAACGGCGAGAGTATCTCGAACCACAGCACTGTAACGGCCACCGCGAGGAACATCCCCAGCGAGGAGATGCCGTTTCCACGGGTCGCGGTGCGCGGGTGAGTCATGTCGCGCAGCCCCTGGATGAACAGCACGGCTGCGACGAGATACGAAAGCTGGAGGACCGACTCCGGCAGGCCGCCCAGAACACCGGCCATCTCAGCGCCCCCCCTGGCTGAACTGGGCGAGCATGAAGTGGCTCACCAGGTAGCCGCCGACGACGTTGATCGTCGCCATCACCACCGCCAGGAAGCCAAGCGCCGTCGCGAGCGTCGTCGACCCCGAGCCCGCGACAACGACCGAGCCCAGCAGTGTGATCCCCGAGATGGCGTTCGCGCCGGACATCAGCGGCGTGTGCAGGTTGGTCGGGATCTGGGTGATGATCTCGTAGCCGACAAAGGCCGCCAGCACGAACAGCGTCAGGTTCTCGACGAACGTCACAGCGACCCCTCCCGGTGGACGCGCGGGCGATCACTCGGCATCGGTCCCCTCCTGATCGTCTGTGTCTCCGTTCCCGGCCTCATCTCCGTCCGATCCATCCTCGCGGTGGGGTGCTCGTACCGTTCCATCGTGCGTGAGAAGCGTCGAGTCGACGATTTCGTCCTCGAAATCGAAGTCGAGTTCGCCCTCGACAAGCAGATTCTCGAGGAAGTTGAACATGTTGTTGGCGAACTGCTGACTCGCCGTGTGGCCGATCCGGGAGGGGAGGTCGGTTGGCCCGTGAACGGTGACACCCGCGTGGTCGACAGTCTCGCCGGCGACAGTCGGTTCACAGTTCCCGCCGCTCTCGGCAGCGAGGTCGACAATGACGGAGCCGGGTGCCATGTCTGTTACCATCTCTGCGGTCACGAGTTCGGGCGCGGGTGCGCCAGGGATCGCGGCGGTCGTGATAACGACGTCCGACTCGGGAACGACCTGTTGCATCTGTTTGCGCTGTTCGGCGTAGAACTCCTCGTCCATCTCCTGGGCGTAGCCCTCCTCGTCGCCGGAGTCCTCGGTTTCGAGGTCCAGCTCGACGAACTCGGCGCCGAGACTCTCGACTTCCCGTTTCACCTCGAGCCGGATGTCGTAGGCCCGTACCGAGGCGCCGAGGCGCTCTGCGGTCGCGATAGCTTTGAGCCCGGCGACCCCGGCGCCGATCACGAACACGTCGGCCGGCCGGATGGTACCGGCGGCGGTCATCTCCATGGGGAACATCTTCGGGAGGTCGGCGGCGGCCAGGAGGCAGGCCTTGTAGCCGCCGAGACTGGCCTGCGAGGACAGGGCGTCCATGCTCTGGGCGCGGCTGATCCGCGGAATGAGTTCGAGCGCGAACGCGCTGATCCCGCGATCGGCGAGTTCCGCAAGCGTGGACTCGTCGTACGAGTACGGCCCAAGCAGCCCGACAACGACCTGTCCCTCACGGTAGGGATCCGGATCGCCGTCCACGGCTCCGAGACCGCGGACCTGCAGGACGATGTCGGCCCGTTCGAAGACGGCCTCGCGGCCCTCGAGTACCTCGCACCCGACGGCCTCGTACTCGTCGTCACTCAGATGCGATGCCTCGCCGGCTCCCGACGCGATACAGACCTCGTGTCCCTGTTCGACGAGCTTTTCGGCCACAGAGGGGACGAGCGCGACGCGATTCTCGTCGCTTGCTGTCTCGCTCGGCACGCCGACAATCACGGCGGCATCCTCCTCCGGATCTGTCCCGGCGCGACAATCCAGTCCGCGGGTCTGACGCGGTCTCCGTCTCGGTGCGTGTCAACAAGCATTTTCCTGAGAGTACCGTAGGTACTACTCGGGGGACCTGGGCATAAATATCGGGGACATCGCCGTCCGCGTCCTCCGAAACTGGCCTTTCGAGATAGAGGTGGCGTCAGCGCACCGAATCCAGCAGGAGCTTCTGTTCGACGCGCTTGACCTCGTGCTGGACGTCGCGGACCGCGTCGATGTTGGCGCTGATCGAGGTCACGCCATCGTTGACGAGGTGTCGGACCATCTCCGGCCTGGAGCCGGCCTGGCCGCAGATGCTCGTGGCGACGTCGTGCTCGCGGCAGATCTCGATGACGTCGGTGATGAGTTCGCGCACCGCGGGGTGGAGTTCGTCGTACCGGCCGGCGACCTGCTCGTTGTTGCGGTCGACGGCGAGCGTGTACTGGGTCAGGTCGTTGGTCCCAAACGAGGCGAAGTCGATGCCGGCCTCGGCCATCTCGTCGACACACAGCGCGGAGGCGGGCGTCTCGATCATCACGCCCCACTTGCGCTTCTCGGTGTCGATGCCCGCCTCTTCGAGTAGCGCCTTCGCCTCCAGGACGTCCTCGGCGTCGTTGACCAGCGGGAACATGATCTCGACGTTGTCGTAGCCCATCTCGTAGAGCTTCCGGAAGGCGGCCAGCTCGTGTGCGAAGACCCCTGGCCGGTCGAGGCTGCGTCGGATGCCCCGGTACCCGAGCATCGGATTGTGCTCGCTGGGTTCGTCATCGCCGCCCGCCATCTGGCGGAACTCGTCGGTCGGGGCGTCGAGCGTCCGGGTGCGAACCGGCCGCGGATAGAACTCGTCTGCCACCCGCTGGACGCCGTCGACGATTTCCTCGACGTAGGCCTCGGCGCCGTGTTCGTCGATGTACCGCTTGGGCGTCTTGCCCAGCGAGAGGATCATGTGTTCGATCCGCAGGAGTCCGACGCCGTCGGCGCCCGTCGCCGCCGCCCGCTCCGCGGCGTCCGGGATGGAGACGTTGACCTTCACCTCCGTGGCGGTCATCGGCTTGACCGGCGTGTCGGGGCGGACCTCCTCGATTGCGTCGTGTTCCTCCTCTTCCTCGCCGCCGGTCTCGACGGTCCCCTTCTCGCCGTCGATGGTGATGACCTGTCCGTTTCGGAGCTTCTCGCTCGCAGTCTCCGCACCGACGACCGCCGGCACGCCCAGTTCGCGGGAGACGATGGCGGCGTGGGAGGTCATCCCGCCCTCGTCGGTGACGATCCCCGAGGCGCGCTTCATCGCCGGCACCATGTCGGGGGTGGTCATCTCGGCGACGATGATGTCGCCCTCGCCGACCTTGTCCAGCTCGTCGAGCTTGCGAACGATGCTCGCCTCGCCGGAGGCCCTGCCGGGGCTGGCTCCCAGCCCGGAGAGGACGAGTTCGCCGTTCTCGCTTTCGTCGTCGCCGTTGTCGCCGCCGTCGGCGATGCTCCCTGCCGATCCGGCGTGCTCGTCGATGGTCGTGATCGGGCGGGACTGCAGGAGGTACACCTCCCCGTCGTGGATCGCCCACTCGACGTCCTGTGGGTCGCCGTAGTACTCCTGGATCTCCGCGCCGAGTTCCCGGAGCGCGTCGAGTTCCTCGTCCGAAAGAACGCGCTCCTGGCGCCGGTCCTCGGGCACCGCCCGCTCGACGGTCTCGCCCGTCTCGGCGTCCCGGACGTGCATCACCTTCTTGATGGCGACCGACTCCTCCTCGAGGTCGCCGGTCGCCCTGTCGATAACATAGTTGTCCGGCGTCACTGCGCCGGAGACGACGGCCTCGCCGAGTCCCCAGGCGGCTTCGATTGTCACCAGCGGCGCGCCCGTCGATGGGTGACTCGTGAACATCACGCCCGACTTGTCGGCGTCGACCATCTCCTGGACGACAACCGCGATATCGACTGCAGAGTGGTCGAAGCCCTGCTCTTGCCGGTAGTAGATTGCCCGCTGGGTAAACAGCGAGGCCCAGCACTCCCGGACCCGTTCGAGGAGATCTTCGCCGGTGACGTTGAGGTAGGTCTCCTGCTGCCCGGCGAATGAGGCCCCCTCCAGATCCTCTGCTGTTGCGGACGAGCGGACCGCGACGGGCGACCCCGCGCCGATTTGCTCGTAGGCCTCGAGAATACCCTCGCGCTGTGCCTCGGGTAGCTCCGTCTCCTCTATGAGCGTCTGCGCCCGCTCGGCGGCCTCGGCCAGCGCCTTCGAGTCGTCGGTGTCGACGTCGACAACCTCGAACAGTTCGGTATCGATGCCGGTTTCTTCGATAAACGAACGGTACGTGTCTGTCGTGACGATGAATGCCGGCGGGACCGGCAGCTCTGCCGACGTCATCTCCCCGAGTGACGCCGCTTTCCCGCCGACAGTCTCCAGGTCGTCGGCCCGCACGTCGTCGAGCCAGAGTACAGCCATGTCCGTATCCGTAGAGTATCCAAGTAGGCTAAAGAACCTTCTGAAACCGCCGACGCCGAACGCTGGCCTTCGCTTTTTTGTTAGATCTCGACGATGTCGTCGACTTCGGGCGGAGGCACCGCGACGACCCCGTCGAGACTTGCCACTGCCCGCCCGCCGACGCGAACCCCGCCGGCGACGTCGGCGTAGACCCGCCCCGGCCTGTCGAGGTAGTGGCCCTGCTCGACGACGGGTTCGTCGTCCTCGATGACGCCCTCGCGGTAGAGGTGGGTCGCAATCCCGCCAGCGACCGCTGGCGTCACCGGAACCTCCGTCCCGGCTGTGCGGACCCAGTGGGACGGACCGACGGCCCCGCCATACCTCTCGGGGGCGAACGTCCGCGCGTGACAGGCCGACTCGGCCGCGAGCGCGTCGAAGGTGAAGGCACAGACTGCGTCGACCCCGACAGCCCCCGTCAGGTCCCTGAGGGCCCCCGCATCGGCGCTCGCGCCGCCGAGGTGTTCGAGGAAGTTCACCGGGACCGCGAGCGCCTCGACGCCGACCGAGACGCAAAAGGGCGGGAGGTCGGCGCCCACGTCCTCGAACGCCGCGCGGTCGATTCCCAGGGCATCCGCCGTCGCGCCGTATCCCACGTCGACAGACTGTGGGTTCGGGCCCTCGAGTGCGACCCACGCCCGGCCGTCATTCCCGACGGTCACCTCCTGGTGTCCCTGTGTGGTCACAGGGGAGGCCGACTCCGCGTCGATCCAGCCGCGCTCGGCGGCGAGTGCGAGCGCGCCGACAGTCACCTGCGGATGGTGATCGACCGGGCCACCCGGTCCGACGGCGCGCAGCCGGTCGGGCGGCCCGTCCGTCGGGACGGCCGTCGCGGCGACGTCGAGTTCGCGCGCGACCGCCCGGAGCTGGTCGTCGGTCAGGTCGGCCCCGCCCGGGAGGACGCCGATCGGGTGGCCGCCGGTTGGCTCGGCTGCGAAGGCGTCTGCCACGACGACGTCTCGCGTGTCCATACGCCTCCGGCGTCTCCCGGCTACATCAAACCGTCGGGACTTTCCGGCCAGTGACCCTCCCGTGCGACATGACCGACAACTCTCAGACGGAGATGACCGAACTCCTGGTGCGAGCGACGCCTTCCTGACGTTCGTCGCCATCGACGACGAGGGGCGGCCGACCGCAGTCCCCGACGTGGTCTGTGAGACCGCTGGTGGTCAGTCAGCCGGCGAATCGGCCTCTCGGGCTTCGAGTTCTTCGACTCGGGCCGTCGTCATGCGGTACAGCCCCCACAGCAGCAGGACGACGAGCCCCGCGATCACGAGGCCGGTCCTGAGCGAGGGATCGACGAGCGGGGTGGCGATCACCTCGCCCGCGTCGTCGGTCATCGGGGCCGCCCCGTAGGGCTGACCGGCGAGTATCTCGATCATCCCGAGGACGGCAATTCCGAGCAGCATCAGCGCCGCGCTGATGCCCAGTGCCGCTTTGTCGATGACGTCGTAGGTGGGTTTCATTCTTGATCACCTCCTCAGCCAAGCAGGTACCGCAGCCGCGGGTTGTTCTCGACGAACGGGGTCTTCTCGATGATGGCGTCCAGCCCGTAGTACCGGCCGGCCGCGAGCGCCGCCACAGTCACGAACAACAGCAGACCCATGAGGTCGCCGTTGACGAGGCCGTGGCCGAACTCGGCGTTGCCGACCCAGAACAGGACCATGAAGAAGGCCCCGCCGAAGGCGGCGAGCCGCGTCAGGACTCCGGCCATGATCGCCAGCCCGATCAGCGTCTCGAACAGCGGAACGCCGGGCTCGACGAGCCACGCGAGGTTGTTGCCCATCCATACTGGGATGGGGCCGAGCGCCGTTCCCTCCATGCCCTGCAGGTATTGCGTGCCGTACGTGTACGCCAGCCCATCCTCGATGAGCTTGGTCACGCCAGCGTGGAAGAACCACCAGCCGGTGATGAGTCGCAACACGGCGACCCAGTACTTTGCCAGCGGGCCATCCAGGCTGAACTCGACGTCTGCCGCCAGGGAGTTTGCCGCTTTGGTTGCCATAGTCGTTACCTCACATGAGTACATTTGATCCCACCCAGCAAATGTATCTATGATAATTCCCGTAATCTGAGAATCCCTGTTTCCGGGAAACGGAGTTCTGGGCCGACCAACGGCTACAGATCGGGGACTGCACTCCGAGCGGCTTCGATCGCAGCCTCGACGTCGGGCTCTGAGGCCGTCGCCTTCGCCTCGGTCACGAACAGCAAGGCGCCGGGGGCGAGAGCGACGGTCGTCATGCGCTCAGCGGTTTCGAGTTCGAGCGCGTCGATCAGCTGTCTGGGAACGAGAATTACTGCCGACCCGAGCTTGCCACGGATCGACACCGGATACTCCCCAACAATTCGCTCTCCCGGCGCGAGCTCCGCGGTCACAGCACGCCTGACCGCAACGCGTGTCTGCTGGGAGTCGTAGCGGTCGACGTCGAAGCCGACCCAGGCCCCGTCGCCCGCCGGGATGTTTGCCAGCTCCGGCCGGGGCGGCCTGGGATCGATGTCCGCACGCTCGACTGCATCCTTGACGAGCGTCAGCCGGTATGACCCCCCCGAGTCTCGGAGCTTGTTGAACCGGTAGTCCGCCGGTGGCTCGTGTGCTCCTGGCATCGCTTCTGGAGATAGCTTGTCACGACACATATACTGACGGGTCTCCTCTGCTGGTCTGCCGGATACCGAAGGGATTGTGTACCCGCCTCTGTTCCACCCGGCTGTGTCGCTGCTTTCGATCTTCGGGACGGCGATCCTGCCGATCGTCACCATCGCCGCCGCCGGGTTCGTCCTGGGCCGTCTGCGGGACGTCGACGCCGACCCGCTTAACACCGTCACTGTCTACGTCCTCGCGCCGGCTCTGGTCTTCCACAGCCTCGCGACCACTGATCTGGCCGGCGAGACGCTGCTCGGCATCGGCCTCGGAGTGGTGCTCTTCACCGCCGTCATGACGCTCCTCGCGGAAGGCCTCGGCCGCACGCTGGGCGAAACCGAACCGCTGCTGGGCGCGTTCGTCCTCGTGAGCGTCTTCGCGAACGCCGGCAACTACGGCATCCCGGTCTCCGAGTTCGCCTTCGGCTCTGTCGGCCGATCGACGGCCGTCGTCTACCTCGTCGCCCAGTCCGTCGCGATGTACACCCTCGGGGTCTACATCTCTGCCCGCGGGAGCGGCAGCGACTGGCGCGAAGGGGTGCGGGCCGTCTTCGCCATCCCCCTCATCTATGCGGTCGCCGCCGCGTTCGCGGCGCGGTGGCTCGGAATCCTCCCCCCTGCAGACAGCGCCGCCATGGAGGCGGTCAAACTCGTCGGCGACTCCGCCATTCCCGTGATGTTGCTCATCCTCGGCATCGAACTGGCCGGCACGAACTACGGGGCGGCGGCCGTCCGCGTCTCCCCCGCCGTGGCGCTCAAGATGCTGGTCGCGCCGGTGGTCGGTGTCGGCGTCGTCGTTCTCGTCGGGGCCCTCGTCGATCTGAATCAGACGGTCGCGCGCGTGTTCGTCCTCGAGTGTGCCATGCCCGCAGCCGTGACACCCCTGATCCTCACCGGTGAGTTCGCCGGCGAGGCGGTCGACGATCTCGACCCGATGGCCTACGCGAGTACGACGATCCTCGTCTCCACGCTGCTCTCGATCCCGATGCTAACCGCACTCATTGCGCTGCTCGAGGCAGGAATAATCGTCTGACAGCGCGGTATTACCGCGCCCGCCGGCCGTCGTCCCGGACGTACCGGACGGCGTCGAGGAACGTCTCGATATCCACCCGCTCTTTGGACTCGTCGAGTCGCTCCTGGAGCTTGGTCGGAGTCATGTGTGTTGGTAACATACGTCGATCGCGGGTATAACTCTTTCGCGTCGGTTGACACCTCGTCTCAGAGTGTGCGTCCGGCCGGGAATCAGTCGGCCACGGCCTCGCCGGATCCGGCCGCCGCGTTGGGATCCTGGATCCAGAGGTCGCCGAAAACCTCGTCTTGCCGGAGGTGGACCTGCCCGCGGTGGGCGAGAAAGAGCAGGCCGAGAAACGTCTCGACGCGCGAGCCGCCCGCGCCGTCGATCTCACGGTACAGCACCTCCTCGCGTCCCGCCTCGTAGTGGTCCCGGAGTGCGCCGTGGACGTTCTCGACTATCTCGTCCATGTTCTCCGCGTGGGCCGTGCCTGTGACGTCCTCCGCCGTCGGCTCGTCGTCCATCCGGAGATCGTCGGTCGTCCGGTAATCGAGTTGCTGGGTTCCCCGCTGGAAGCCACTCGGCGAGTCGCTGGTGTCGTACTCCCGGGATTCCTTCCACCAGGTGTCCCGCTCGGCCTCCCGCAGGTCCCGGACCAGTTCGTCGAGCGTCTGGGGCATCCCCCGGGCACGCTTGCGCTCCAGCCTGCGGTCCATCTCCTGTTCCAGAGCGGCGAAGGGGTCCGGATCCTCGATGGGCCCCTCCTCGGCCAGCGGCCGCTCCCAGGGTTCGGGCTCCGGCGGCTCCTCGTCGTCCGCCTCCAGCATCGCGTCCCCTTTCATCCGCAGGAGGACACTCGCGTAGAACAGCGCCCGGCCCGACGACCGGAGGTCGGCCTCGTCCAGCCGGTCGAGGAACTTGTCGGTCACCGCCACGATGTCGATGTCCCAGGGGTCGATCTCGTCGTCCTCCGCGAGCTGGACCAGCACCTCGACCGGCTCGACGTCCTCATCCGCCTCCGGCGGATCTTCCTGTTTCCTTTTGCCTTCGTCTGTCACGCCGGCCACCCCCGGAGACGTTCGTCGGGCGCCAACCGACCAGACACCGCGAGATGCGGGGACTGACCGGATACGGAGCAGGGAACCGAGCGAAGCGAGGTTCCCTGCGACCCGAACGACGCGACCGGAGGGAGCGTCGTTCTAGTCATCGGCCGGCACCTCCGGCTCGCCGTCCCCGCCGGAGAGGTCGATCCCGGTCACGGCGGAGACGTTGTTCTTCCCCATCGTGACCCCGATGGCCCGCTCGGAGCGTTCGAGCATCGCCGAGCGGTGGGAGACGACGACGAACTGCGCCTCGCCCGCCAGCTCGTCGACCATCTCGCCGACCAGGTCCGCGTTCGCAGCGTCGAGGAAGGCGTCGACCTCGTCCAGGGCGTAGAAAGGCGCGGGGTTGTGTCGCTGGATGGCGAAGATGAAGGCGAGTGCAGTCAGTGACTTCTCGCCGCCGCTCATTGCCTCCAGGCGCTGAATGGGCTTGTCGCCGGGCTGGGCTTTCATCGTCAGCCCGCCGTCGAAGGGATCCGCCTCGTTTTCGAGGTGCAAGCGGCCGGAGCCATTCGAGAGGCGCTCGAAGATGTCCCGGAAGTAGCCGTCGATGGCGCTGAAGGCCTCCATGAACGTCTCCTTCTTCCTGGACTCGTATGACTCGATGCGTTCCCTGATTCCGTCGGCTTCCTCGACCAGCGTCCCCTTCTTTTCGACGAGGTCCTCGAGTTCCTCCTCGACGCGGTCGTACTCCTCGATGGCCAGCATGTTCACCGGCTCCAGGGCCTCCATCTCGGCTTCGAGCCGTCCGATTTCGGACTCGACGGCGTGGTGGTCCGGGATCTCCTCGGGATCGAAGTCGCCGACCTCCGCTTCGAGTTCCTCTATCTCCCACTCGAGGCGCTCCTGTTCGTTGCGTGCCTCCGAGAGGTCGGACTCGACTGTCGCGACCGTCTCCTTCTGTGCGTCCCGCTTTCTCCGTGCCTCCGAGAGATCGGATTTCAGCTCATCCCGATCGCCTTTCAGCTCGGCGAGTTCCGCCTCTAGCTCGGCGACTGCGGCCTCCTTCTCCTCGAGTGTCGCCTCCTTCTCGGCGATTCCCGCTTCCAGCTCCTCGATCCGCTCCTCGGCTTCGGACTTGCGCCCCTTTGCGGCCTCGATGTCCTCGCGCCGGTCCGCGATGGCCTCCTCCGCGTACTCCCGCTTGAGTTCGAGTTCGTCCAGCCGGCTGTCGAGGCCCTCCTGCTCGCGCTGGAGGTCGTCTATATCCTCTCGGATCGACTCCGCCTTTGCCGTGAGTTCGGGCAGCTCGGAGCCCTCGACCTCGGCCTCGAGGTCCGCGATAGCCCCCTCGATTGTCGCTATCGTTCCGTTCTTGTCGGCAATCTTCGCCTCCAGGTCGTCCATCTCCTCGGCGACCGACTCGCGCTCGGCCTCGATCTCCTCTAAGTCCGCCTCCAGCTGTTCGATCTTCGCCTCCGTCTCGGAGATTGCGGTTTGCTTGCGCTCGATCTCTGTCCGGATGTCTCGGACCTGATCGGCGGCCTCCGACTGGCGGTCTCTGGCGTCGTCCAGCCGCTCCTCGACATCCTGTACCTCCTCGCGGATCGACTGGCGCTCGTCCTCAAGATCGTTGATCCGCCGGGCGACGCGTTCCAGTTTCCCCTCGCTGCCCTCGAAGGAGTACCGCGATCCGGACTTCGAGCCGCCGGTCATCGCACCCGACTTCTCGACGAGGTCACCCGACAGCGTCACGAGACGGAACTGTCCCATCAGGTCGCGGGCGGTGTCGATGTCCTCGACGACCAGTGTGTCCCCGAGCACGTACGAGAAGACGCCGGCGTACTCGGAATCGAAGTCCACGAGGTTGTACGCGAAGTCCACGACTCCTGGCGCGTCGGGCGGAGACGGGAGCGACCGCTGGCTCATCTCGGTGATCGGCAGGAACGTGGCACGGCCGGCGTTGTGTGACTTGAGGTACTCGATGCAGCGCTGGCCGACCCCGTCGTCGTCGACGACGACGTGTGCCAGCCGCCCGCCGGCGGCCGTCTCGCAGGCCGTCGCGTACTCGCCGGAGACGCCCCCAAGCTGGGCGACGGCCCCGTGGACGCCGTCGACGCCCGCATTCAGAATGGTCGTTACCGCGCGGCCATACGAGGTGTCACCGGACTGGCCCGCCTTCGCCTCGAGTTCGGCGTACTCCCCCTGTGCCGCGTTGAGGTCGTCTTCGATGTCGCCGAGGTCGGACTGGAGTTCCCGCTTTTCCCGCTTGAGATCCTCGACGACCTCGCCTATCGTCTCGCGGTTCGCCTCCGCCTTCTCCAGTTCGACCTCCAGGTCCTCGATCTCGGCTTCGAGACCGGGGATACGCTCTTTTGTGCCCTCGATCTCCTGTTCCGTCTCGCGTTGCTCGTTCGACCGGCGGCGCGCCTCGTCGAGCAGCCGATCCTGCTCGCGCTGGAGGTCGTTCTTCTCGGCTTTTTCTTCCTCCAGCTTGCGCTTTTTCGCTTCGAGTTCGGCCTTGATCTCCTCGAACTCCTCGCCCACCTCGTCGATGCGCGCCTCGACCTCCGCGAGGTCGGCCTCCTTCTCCTTGATGTCGGCCGCGATCGAGGACTTCGCGACCTTCGCCTCCTGGATCTCGCCGTCGAGGTCCTCGATCGTCTCCTGCTTGCTGTCGATCTCGACGAAGGCCTCGCGGCGGTCGGCTTCGGCGTCCTCTATCGTCTCTTCCTGGCTCTCGATCCGGTCCTCGAGGCGGGCGATGTCGCCTTTGATCTCCTCGATCTCCCGCTTGATCGCGAGCTGTTCGTCCTCGCCCTTCCGTTCTATCTCGGCGTTCAGCTCCTCCAGGTCGGCTTCGAGGCCCATCACGCGCTCCTGGCGCTCGTCGAGCTCGGCCTCCCGCTCGGCCAGTGTCTGCTTCAGGTCCGCGATGTCGTCTTCGACCGAGCCGAGTTCCCCGCGCTTGTCCTCGAGTTCGGCCGCCTTCCGGTAGCTCTCGTACTCCTCCTTTCGCTCGCGCAGCTCCTGGTACTCGAGGGCTGTCTTCCGTTCGTCCTCGAGTTGGCCGAGGCGGTCTTCCTTCTCCTCGATTCGCAACTCTGCCTCGTCGATTCGCTCCTGGACCACCTCGAGTTCCTCGAAGGCGTCCTCCTTCTTCGCGTCGAACTGCGCGACGCCCGCAATTTCGTCGATTATCTCCCGGCGGACGCGGGGGGTCATGTTGATAATCTCTGTCACGTCGCCCTGCATCACGACGTTGTACCCCTCGGGTGTGATCCCGGCCCCCGCGAGCAGATCCTGGATGTCACCGAGGTTGACCGAACGGCCGTTGATGTAGTAGTAGGAGTAGTAGTTCTCCTCGGTCTCCTTGACCCGTCGCTTGACTGCAACCTCGTTGATGTCGCCGACGTCCTCGGTGCCGGCGGCGTTGACGACCTGGGCGCGCTCGACTGCCCCGTCGCTGTTGTCGAGGATGACCTCGACGCTGGCCTCCCGCTCCCCCTCGAAGGATTCGCCGTCCTGGTGGCCGGGATTGTAGATGAGGTCTGTGAGCTTCTCTGCGCGGATACCTGACGTGCGCGCGAGCCCGAGCGCGAACAGCACCGAGTCGATGATGTTCGACTTGCCGGAGCCGTTCGGGCCGCTGACCGTGGTAAAGTCCTCGTAGAAGGGAATGCGAGTCTTCCGGCCGAAACTCTTGAAGTTGTCGAGGACGAGCTCTTTGATGTGCATGGGGGTGCTCGCGAGGGAGTCCCGGCCTCAGGCCACGATGATGTCCGACTCCGAGTCCTCCGTGTTGTCCTCCCCCTCGGGGCCCTCGGCTTTAGGTGCTTCGGCCACGTCTTGCGATTCGCCCGGTTCCGGGACGCGGATGTCTTCGGACTCTTCGGCGTGCTCGTCTGACTCCCCCTTTGGCTGTGTCGGGACGAACCCCAGGTCCTCGTCTACTGCCGCCTCCAGTTCGCGCAGGCGAACTTTGCACTCCACGAGTTCGTCGGTCAGCCCCTCAACCGACGCCTCGAGTTCCTTGACCCGCGATTCGAGTTCGTCGACTCTGTTGCCGCACATATGGGCACATCTCCCACTCCGGGCACATAAACGTACGTCAGACAATGGTCCGAAAGCGGATACGTCCACAATCCCCGCCCTCTGTGCCTTCTGTGGTCGAAAGCCGACTTCTTGTCTTGCTGTGGACAGTATAACGACCTGGAGAAGAAACAGGGGTGGGTGAGCGACGACCGATTCCGGCGGGTCAGAGACATGTGACGACCGGTGCGTTTTAGCCAGCCGACGCCGAACGGCGGGTAATGGCGCAAGCACAGGAACGCGACCTTGCGGTCGTCATCGGGCTGGAGGTCCACGTCCAGCTCGAAACCGCGACGAAGATCTTCTGTGGCTGTTCGACCGCATCAGCCGGGGAGCCCAACGCCCACATCTGCCCGGTCTGTCTCGGCCTGCCGGGGGCGTTGCCGGTTCTCAACGAGGCTGCCGTCGAGTCCGCCGTGAAGGTCGGGAAGGCCATCGACGCCGAGATCCCCGAACGGACCCGCTTTCACCGGAAGAACTACTACTACCCCGACCTGCCGAAGAACTTCCAGATCTCCCAGTACGACGCCCCGATCTGTCAGGACGGCAAACTCTCCTTCTCGGTGGCCGGCGAGCGCCGGACTGTAGCCATCCGGCGGGCCCACCTGGAGGAAGACCCCGGCAGCCTCACGCACAAGGGCGGCTCCATCGACACCGCGGAGTACACCCTGATCGACTACAACCGCGCCGGCACGCCGCTTCTGGAGATTGTCACCGAGCCCGACTTCCGGGGCGCCGACGAGGTTCGCTCCTTCCTCGCCAAGCTGGAGGAGGTCCTGGAGTACCTCGGGGTCTTCGACGCCTCACGGGACGGCAGCCTCCGCGTCGACGCGAACCTCTCGGTGGTCGACGCCGGCGAAGTCGGCGAGAGCGGGGCCGTCGACGAGGGCGTCCTCGAGGCCGCCAACAGGACAGAGGTCAAGAACATCTCCAGTCACAAGGGCGCCGAGAAGGCGCTGGCCTACGAGGCACAGCGACAGAAAAACGCCATCCAGCGCGGCCGCGCCGTCGAGCAGGAGACCCGCCACTGGGACGAGTCCCGCGGAATCACCGTCTCGATGCGCTCGAAGGAGGAGGAGAAGGACTACCGCTACTTCCGCGAGGCTGACCTACCACCCCTGGAGGTGGCAGACTGGAAGGAACAGATTCCCATCCCGGAACTCCCCGACGCCCGCCGTGACCGGTTCCGCGAGGAGTACGGCCTGAGCGCGGAGGCCGCAGATAAACTCACCTCCACGAAGCAGGTCGCGGACTTCTTCGAGAACGTCGCCGCGGAGTTCGACGCCGACCTCGCCGCCACGTGGGTCGCGGACAACCTGCTCGGCGAGTTGAATTACCGTGACATGGCAGTCACGGACGTCGACGACCGGCTGGACGAGATCAAGCGGCTCGTCGAACTGGTCGCCGAAGACGAGATCACCGCCAAGAACGCCCGCGAGACGGTCCTGCGGTCGATGCTTGACGACGACCGAAACCCCGAGACTGTCGTCGACGAGGCGGGGCTGGGCAAGACCAGCGGCGACGAAGTCCAACAGGCCGTCGGGGAAGCCATCGACGAGAACCCCGGGGCTGTCGAGGACTACCACACTGGCGAGGATGGCGCGATCAACTTCCTCGTCGGTCAGGTGATGCAAAAGACCGGCGGGAGCGCAGATCCGGGTGACGTGAACCGGCTGTTGCGTGACGCGCTGGACCAGCGTGACTGATAGCGCATCCCTTTTCGCCGTCGCAGTTCGAGTGGGGGTATGCGCGTCCAGGAGGGAGCTGTCGAGGTCGAGGTGCCCGAACAGGACGGGGACAGGGTCGGTGACGGGGTCTTTTACAACCCGACACAGGAGCTCAACCGCGACGTGACGATCGCTGTCCTGCGCGCGTTCGGCGACCGCGAGCCACGCGCGGAAACGTACCTCGACGCCACGGCAGCGAGCGGAATCCGGGGGGTTCGTGCCGCCGCCGAGGGCTGGACGGTGACCTGCTGTGACACCGACCCCGACGCGGTCGACCTCTGTGAGGCGAACCTCCGACGCAACGACCTCGATGGGACTGTCGTCGAACGCGACGCGAACGCACTCATGCACGAGGCGTACTTCGACGTCGTGGACGTGGACCCCTTTGGCACGCCGATTCCCTTCGCGGACGCGGCAATGCAGGGGGCCCGCAACCTGCTCTGCGTGACGGCGACCGACACCGCGCCGCTGTGTGGCGCCCACTTCGAGAGCGGTGTCCGGAGTTACAGCGCGGTCCCGCGCAACACCGAGTACCACGCGGAGATGGGCGTGCGGATCCTCCTCTCGGCGCTCGTCCGCACCGGGGCACGCTACGACGTCGCGGCGAGGCCGCTGTTGACGCACGCGACGAAACACTACGTCCGTACCTACCTCGAACTCGACCGCGGCGCGCGGACGGCGAACGACGCCATCGACCAGCTCGGGTACATCTACCACTGCGAACACTGCCTGCGCCGCGAAACCGAGTACGATCTCATCGCCGACCCGCCTGGGGAGTGCCCCAACTGCGGATACAGCATCCAGACCGCTGGCCCCGTCTGGCTCGGCCGGGCACACGACGACGCCTTCGTCGCCCAGGTCCGCGAGAGGGTCGGCGACAGGATGGGAACTGCCGGGAAAGCGCGGGACCTGCTCACGACGCTTGAGGGTGAGCTCGCAATCCCGACACACTACGATCAGCACCGGCTGTGCAAGCGGTGGGGGCAGTCGGTTCCGGCGATGAACGACTTTCTCGATCGACTCCGTGCCGCGGGATACGACGCCTCGCGGACCCACTACGGCGGGACGACGTTCAAGACCTCGGCCTCGGTGGAGGAGATCCGCGAGGCGGCGGCCGACTAACCGGCGACGCGTGCCACGAATCGGACAACCGCGTAGCCAGCCCGGTAGGCGGGCCGGAGGAAGTAGTTGGTCATCCCTGCCAGACCCAGCACCCCGCCAAGTGCCTGCAGTTCTGCCCCGGTTGCCCCCAGAAAGAGAAGACAGACGACAGCGGCGACGATCGGGCCGACCCACAGCACGTCACCGTACGCCTTGAGGTCGTGACCGGCCACAGTCGGGGGCCCATCTAGCAGCCTCCGGAAAGCGGACAGGGCGCCGGCGAGGACAATCAAGGCGCCAGCGAGGCCGACCGACGCGCCGAGGCCAGCGAGACCGGCGCAAACGAGGAGTGTGCTCGCGGCCACCAGCACGACAGTCAGACGGAACGCCTCCTCGTACCAGCCCATACCGGGCGGTCGGTCCCGGCTCCCTAATGGCTTTCGAGGTTGGCCCGTCCGAGTCTATCGTGCACGTCAATCGGCGACACTTATCCACCCGCAGACGACTCACTTTCGATGATAGCCTGCCACTGGTCATCGATTTTGACGAAGTGACACAGCGGATTGCCGGGTTGACATCCTCCTCCGCGTGCGCGGAGGAATCCCAAGCGGTGGGAGTTTCAGGTTCGCAATCCAGTTACCGGACTACCAGTCCTTTCGGGTGCGGGTAGTCCCACAGCATCGGACTGCTGACGGTGCCAAACCGCCGTTACCCCTATCCTCGACCGTGTACGGCGTCCCGGTGTTGTTTTTGCCACGGGGACGCCAGCAGGCGTCAACGGAATCGGGGGTATCGTCTTGCTCGCTTTCAGCAGTCAGCACAGACGGAGAGTGCCCGGAGCACACCTGTATTCCCGTCCTGGAGGTAGCCCGTCACGTAGACGCGGTCATCGTTGATTGCCTCGCTCTGGAACCGCGACATCGGACGCACCGGTGTTCCTGCTGTCGTGGGCTTGCTGTCGCCAGGCACCAGTGGGTTCGTTCGGAAGCGCCTGATTCGACGGTCCGAAGCAGCCGGCTATCGCCCCGACCGACGCGGCTGTCGCAGCGAGAAACGCTCGCCTATGCATAGCGCTGCCGTCGATTCGGCCCCCATCGGGTCGTGGCGGAACATCCACTCGTCAATAGATGGGCAGCGTCGGTGACGGGTAGAGACTCATACTGACGGCTATAACTTCGTGAGCATCTTCGACCCCACGGGGGGTCGAAATTGTTCACGGGCTTATATACCGGTCGACGTAACTTTTGATACGTCTCAGCCGGACGTTCCCGGCCGAAAGTATCAGGGCTTACGTCGACCGGTATAGCCGTTAGTATGAGGCCGACTCGGATTCCCAGGCCATGCCGCCGCTGTGGAGGGTCACGTTGTCCTCGGTGGTGATGGTGACCGAGACTGGGCTCGTGACCGATTCAACTGCCCCGGCGGATGGTCGGTCGGAAGTCACCATGAGTTGCCCCTCGATCGCATCGACGTACGCGAATCGCGTGTTGCCGGTCTCAAGTGCCGTCTCGAAGGTAGCGGTCTCGGTCGTCCCGTTGGTCGTGATACTGATCGTCGCATTCCGTGGGACAGGGTCATCACCCTCGTTTCGGACGACGAGATACGAACTGTTCTCGACGTTCACTGATAGTGATTGCTGTAACAGTTTACCGGAGCGACCGCCTGCTGTCCGGCGGTCGTATCGGTAATGGCTTACAGCAGTCACTATGAGAGGGTGGGGTTGAGCCACGCACCGGCGGGAACGTCGTCAGTCCACGCAGGTTTGTCCACTCGGTCGATACCGGTTCGTCGGACTACAAAGCGGTAGGTGCGGTCCTCGCCGTCAACAGTCGCGGAAACGGTGAGATTGTGAATCACCGAGCGGGTTACGTCAGCGATGAGTCTGCTCCCGACCGGAAGGGCGATGTCGGTGACGCGTTTTCCGTCGACAGGCGCGTTCTCTGCTGCTTCAAACACGACGATACACCCGGACGTGATTGGCTTAAGCCGTGCCGTCACAAAACCGGAGTCTTACGTGCCGAACTCACTGATCTGGTATCGTGGCACGTAACGGAGTCACGGCCGGGTGTAGATCTCGAATCCCCAGGGCATATGCAGCAGTCGCGCCAGCAGAGTCACCGACGAGTCGGACGTGACGGGTCAGTCCTCGCCACGGTCGGTTCGCTCGCGGACAATCCTGTTTAGGAGGCGGGGCAAATAATGGGTGAGATCGGTCGTTGTCAGGTTCCCGATGAGTTCTCCGTCGTCGAGGACAGGGAGTCGCCGAATTGAGTTGTCTTTCATCAGGGCAGCTGCTGTATGGATGTCTTCGGTGCTGGTGATTGTGATCAGTGGCGTGGACATCATTGTCTCCGCGTGGACAGCGGACATATCAGCTCCCGCGGCAACTTGCTGCATAATGTCTGTTTCAGTCACGATTCCCAGTGACTCTCCTGACTCAGAAACAACCACTACTGACCCGATCTCGTGCTCTGCGAACAGTGTGGCAACCTCACAGGCCGTCGTTTCCGCAGGAATGGTTCGGATCGGCTGCGTCATCACATCCCCCACAGATTGGTCAATCATACATACAGTCCACCCGGGACTCAGTTAAGATTGCCGAATGCATACACGGGCTGGTCGGAACAGTCAGCACACATGCAACGGGGCCAATCAATAGCGCCGTGTTGCATCACTGTCACTGATACTAACGGCTATACGCCCGTGCGCGATTTCGACCCCCGTGGAGTCGAATATGCTCACGAAGGTATAGCCGTCAGTATGATCTGTCGACCCCTGGTCGGTTCCGCTATCAACGTTCGAGGCCGACGATGCCGAGGAGATCCCGGAGGTCGTCGTCGCTCGTCTGCTTCACGGCGTCGCCGAACGCCACAGTCGTCAGTCCCGCCGTGCGGGTTTGGTCCGTCCGACCTCTGCAGATGTCGTCATGTGATCGAACAACTCCCGGACGCCGAAGGCCGTGAGAACGAACTCGGCCTCCCAGGCGTCGATGTCGCTGATGATACCGAGGTATACCGGTCGACGTAACTTTTGATACTCCTCAGCCGGACGTTCCCGGCTGAAAGTATCAGGGCTTACGTCGACCGGTATAGTACCCCTTCAAAACTGCTGAGTAGTGAGAGGATGCAACTTGGACCCCTTATCTGTGGGAAGATTTAGTATTCGTAATACACTACTCTATCAAAAAACTATATTCCTCTAGCGACGAGTTCGGCACATGACCGACCCGGGCGAGCCGGAGCCGTTCGATGACGTCAATCAGGCGGTCAGAGACGAGTGGAAGGCAGAAACCACGCCGTACGAACGCATAAGAGAGGTTATCAGCCGGACGTATACACCGACTGATGCGGAAACGCTCGCGGACGAGGCGTGTACATCCCCAAAGACGGCCCGGAAACACCTCAACACGCTTGCTGACGACGGATTCGTGGCCACCGAAACAGGGCCCAACGGCGCGACACTGTACCGTCGCTCAGCGGAATCACTCGTCGTCGAGCAGGCCGGCGATATCCTGTCGCAAGTATCGATCGAGGACCTCCGCGACCAGATTGCGGAGATGCGCGAGCAACTGACGGACTTCCAGCGCGAGTACGGTGTCGAATCACCGGAAGAGCTGGCCATCGATCGGACGAACCAACTGCTCGATGAACGCGGAGACGGGGATAGGGAGCCGGACGACCAAACGATCCGCGAGTGGAAGACGACGCGGCGCAATCTCGCGTTCGCCAATGCTGCGCTCTCGATTGCGAACGCAGAGAAATTCGTCGAAACCGGATCACGGGCGGACAATGAATCCGTTTCATCTCCGTGATCGATGACGGGAGGGCAGAACGAGTCGCACTCGTTGCGAGGCCCCGTTGACCGCCCAGCACTAATCGCTATTCGAGACGTATTCAATCAGAACGAGCCGCTTGCAACCGCGACATTGGACCAAACCATCCTGCTGCCGTGCACGCCCGTCAGTGGACGGCCACCGACCCGCTCCGGTGGAAGGTGACGGTGAACCCCTTGACGCCAAACGACACCGTCTCCCCGCTTTCGCCGTTCAGTGTCGCAAGGAGGCGCTCAACGTCAACGTACTCCCCGACGGCGTCGAGAGCGGCCTCATCGAGTCCGGTCGCCTCAGCGACAGCGTCAACAAACGCGTCCGCGACGGTGACCGGTGCCTGCCAGCCGCGGTCGTTGGCCGGCATGAGGTATATGTCGTCAGGATCAGTCCCGGGGTCGAGTGTTGCAACCGAACTTGCCACGGTGTATTCGACCGTCACGGGGTCCGCGACCGAGACGGGCCCGTCGTCATCAGTGGACTGGACCTCGGCACTCGCGTCTCCTTCACCGGTGTACCCGGTGGCGGATGGTCCCGGCTCGGGCGCCGCCTCGACCGCGGCTGTTCCGCCGTCGGACACCGCGTCGGAAGGCCCTCCTGCATCCGCTGAGTTGACTGTCGCCCGTCCGTCGACTGCCGGATCCCGGTTGTTCGCCGCGCGTGTCTCGGGGCCGCCCAGCGCCGCGGGCAGGACGATTTCGTCGTCGAACTCGCTGGCAGCGGCCAGAAGACGCTGTTCGGCCGCCTCGCCCAGGATCGCGGTATACTCCTGGGCCAGTTCCCCCACGACCGCACGCTTGTCGCCCTCGACCGCCTTGACGGTTCCGCCGTCGGTGACGGTGATACCCTCGGTCGACCGCGCGATTTTGATCGCCGACTCGCCCAGCATCGATCGCTGGATTTCGATGAGTCGCCCCGCGAGATGTGCGTAGCTCATGTCAGGCTGTGGTGGCACTATTTATCGTGTCGTACAGCATATAAAATCCCGCCAGCAGGAGGACCGTCACGATGAGGTTAATCGTACTCGCCAAACTGGCCGGCGGGCTCTGCCACTGGAGCAACTGGGACGCGCCGTTCAGTAGCTGCCAGGTACTGAAGAGGATGACGCCCCCGCTGACCGTGTAGATTGCCTTTCCGATCTCCCCACCGTACAACCGTGCGGCCAGCACCGCGAAACTGACCGCGCCGATCGATAGCATTACTTGGGCAATCTCGCTCGTGGCAAAAAACAGGTCGGGCTCGCTCGCCTGGAGTGGCGTCCCCATCGCCGGCCCGACGGCTACGGCGCTCCCGAGACAACCGATCGTTAGCGTCACCGCGCTCCTGTACAACAGTCGTTTCGTGGATGCCATCGCCAATTATTGCACGACCAGTGACTTAATCGGTAGTCATGTTTCACCAAAATCAAATAAGATAACAACGTATGCGGGGCGAACCCTGTTCGTTTCAGCGAGGAATAAATTAGGCGACCATTCTATCCTCCCGAACGGTCACTTGAGTGCGGTGTCATTGGGCTGATCGGCACATTATCGACAATGAAAAATAGTGTAGTCTGTGTGATACGAGTCGGATTCGGGATGGCCAGCGGGGATCGTCGACCAGTGACCGGGTTTCCGTGGTTCGCTCCGGGTCCCGTGTCGCCAGCGCGGGCACGTCAGACGACACCGCACATCCATCACTCTGTTTCGACACCCGTAATCTCGAATCGAGCGCCGCCCTCGGTTCCTTCACTGATGTGGACGTTCAATCCGTGTGAATCGACAATGTCTCTGACAATCGAGAGACCTGGAGTTTATATTTCATCGAGACAAAGGCATGACTGTCCCCGAGGCGGTCTACCCGCCCTGTGAAACGGATAATATCGGGATTCGGGCCACGCTACGTCTGAATCCCCATGCCGGGGATAGGGGTAACGGCGGCCTGGCCCTGCCAGCAAACCCGTCATGCCGACTGGTCTGCAAACCTGAAACTCCCAACGTGGGAATCCCACGGCCTTCAGGCGTATCTTGCACGTCAATTGGAGTTGCTATCACTATACTGATGACTTTTTCACTGTGTCAGGCAAGAGCCACAACAACAATGGGGTGATTATGACCGTTCTAATTTTCAGTAGTATTTGGTAATATCCGGGTAGAACCGGTAGCACTG
>JAZKRS010000039.1:0-27783 GCA_036626435.1 Haloarculaceae archaeon
GTCTCAGCCGGACGTTCCCGGCTGAAAGTATCAGGGCTTACGTCGACCGGTATACCCCTCGCGCTCTTCCAGCGCCCTCCTGACGTCCTCGGGTTCGATCGGGAGAGACGTGACCCGGACGCCGACCGCGTCGCGGATGGCATTCGAGAGTGCCGGCGGGACGCCGTTGGTCGGGAGTTCCCCGATGGACTTCGCGCCGAAGGGGCCGGTTGGCTCGTGGGTCTCGACGACTATCGACTCGATGGGCGGTTGCTCGTCGGGTCGGGGCATCCCGTACCCCCGGAATCCGAGCGTCTGTGGCTGGCCCTCGTCGTCGAACTCCAGGGTTTCGCCGGTGGCGAACTCGTAGCTCATGTGGACACCGCCCTCGATCTGTCCCTCGACCAGCGGCGGGTTGATCGCGACGCCACAGTCCGCGGCGAAGACCATCTCTTCGACCTCGTACTCGCCGGTTTCGTCGTCGACCACGACCGAGACAAACTGCGCGCCGAAAGGCGGCGGGCTCTCGTCGGTCGCGTGGTGACCCTGGCCCATGATGTGCTCGCGGTCCTCGTCCCCGTAGATCGACTCGTAGCCGATCTCCTCGAGGGTGACCGACTCGCCCGTCTGCTCGCTGTAGACCTCACCGTCGCCCGTCGCGAGGTTCTCGGCGGGTTCCTCGAGCAGACGGGCGCCCCACTCGATGACTCGCTCCTTCGCATCCTTCGCGGCCTTCTTGACTGCCCGTCCGCTGATGTACGTCGTCGAGGAGGCGTAGGCCCCGTAGTCGAAGGGTGCGAGGTCGGTGTCGGACGATTTGACGACCACGTCCTCGGGCGCACAGCCGAGCACCTCCGCGACGATCTGGGTGTACATCGTGTCGTTGCCGCTGCCGACGTCGACGCCGCCGACCTGCAGGTGGACGGAGCCGTCCTCGTTCATCTTCAGCTGGGCCGCCCCGAGTTCCTTGCCGGCGACGCCGCTGCCCTGTGCGGACAGAGCCATGCCGATCCCGCGGTGGCGGTGCTCGGCCTCGGGCTGTTCGACGTCGCCGTGGCCGATGGCTTCGGCGCCACGTTCGATACACTCGCGAATCCCACACGACCGGATGCGCCGCGCGAAGCGGTCGTCATCTTTGAGGATCGCGGCCGCCCTGTCGAGGTCGCCCTCGCGGACGGCGTGGCGCGTGCGATACTCGATCGGATCCTCGCCGAGTCGCCGGGCGAGTTCGTCCAGGTGGCTCTCGACGACGAAGATGCCCTGGGGCGCGCCGTACCCGCGCTGGGCGGAGCCCATCGGGAGGTTCGTGTGGACGACGTCGCCCTCGAAGTGCATGTGCTCGACGCGCGGATACAGCGGGAACGCCTTCGTCCCGACGTTGCTCGCCACTGTCATCCCGTGGGTCCCGTAGGCGCCGGAGTTCTCGCGGACGTACAGGTCCATCGCCGCCAGGTCGCCATCCTCGTCGACCGCCGTCCGGAACTGCAACTGCATCGGATGCCGGTTCCTGAGCGCGTGGAACTCCTCCTGTCTGGTACACTCCAGCTTGACCGGCATCCCGCCCTTCTCGTGCAGCGCCAGCGCGATCGGCTCGATGACCATCTCCTGTTTCGAGCCAAAGCCCGCGCCGACGCGGGGTTTGATGACGCGGATGTCCCGGATTGGCACGTCGAAGACGTGCGAGAGCTGGCGGCGCGTGTGGTAGGGAACCTGGGTGGCCGTGATGACGTTGTAGCGGTCGTCCTCGTCGGTGTAGACGATCGACGTGTGGGGTTCTGGCACGCAGTGGGACTGGTAGGGCGTCTCCCACTCCGTCTCGAGGATCCGCTCGTCGTCGGCCGCCTCGAAGGCGCTCTCGGGGTCGCCGAGCTCGCCCTCGAAGTGGGATTCGAGGTTGCGCTCGTAGTCGGCGCCGGGCGCCGTGTTCTCGACCTCCCCCTCCTCGAAGAGACGGGGGGCCTCGGGGTCGGTCGCCGCCTCGGGATCGAGCACGTGGTCGTCCTCCTCGTAGGTGACGTCGATCCTGCGCGCGGCCCGGTCGGCTGTCTCGGCGTCCTCGGCGGCAACGGCGGCGATCGGATCGCCGACAAAGCGGACGTGTTCCCGGAGGACCCGCATATCCCACGGGCTCGGCTCGGGGTAGGACTGGCCGGAACTCGAATACAGCGTCTCCGGGACGACGTCGTCCCAGGGCGTGATGACCGCGAGGACACCGTCGGTCGCCTCCGCTGCGCTCGTGTCGACCTCGGTCACGCGCCCGTGCGGGATCTCGCTGCGGACGACCTTCGCCTCGGCCAGCTCCGGGAACCGGTCGCGGTAATCCGCCGTATAGCGGGCCTCGCCGGTGACGATCTTGCGAGCGTCGTACTTCTCGCGGTCCTCGGTGATGCTCTCGCGGTCGTCCGCCGCCTTCCGGTTGTCCTCGGGTTCGTCCCACTCCATCGGGTTCGTCTCGTCTTGGAGGTCCGCGACGCTGTCGTCGGGGGAATCGGGCGTCTCGCCTGCCTCATCGGGCTTGCTCACGCCGAATCACCTCCAAAGCGAGAGCAGCCGCGATCCCGTCTCGTCTCGACCGCCCCCGCGTGGCCACCGTCCGCTGCGACAGCTTCGCTCCCGTCCATCTTCTCGGCAGCGTCCCGGACGGCGTCGAGTATCTTCTCGTAGCCGGTGCACCGACAGAGGTTCTCTGACAGGCCCTCGCGGATCTCCTCGTCGGAGGGGTCCGGATGCTCGTCGAGCAACCCCTTCGAGCGCATGATCATCCCGGGGATGCAAAAGCCACACTGGAGGGCGGTGTTGTCGACAAAGGCCTCCTGGATCGGGTGCAGGTCACTCTGGGACCCCAGCCCTTCGATCGTCTCGACGGAACTGCCGTCGGCCTTCGCTGCCGGGATCACACAGGAGTTTCGTGGTTCGCCGTCGACGATGACGGTACAGAACCCGCACGCGCCGGTATCACAGCCGCGTTTCGCGCCCGTATACCCGTTCTTCCGGAGCACGTCTAGCAGGCTGTCGGCCTTCGTGGCCCCGAATTCCCGATGTTCGCCGTTGAGTTTGAGTTCGACTTGCACGATGAGACCTCCCAGTTGCTGGGATTCGTGTTTTCTTCGTTCTGGTTCCACCCTCAAAAACACAGGTGGTCGCTGCGGGGGTAACTCGGTGTCGGACGGGGACACCGGGAGTTTGAAGAGGGCCCCAGGAGACTTCTCCGGTATGAAACGCACGATAAGCACCGACGATGCACCCGCGGCAGTCGGCGCGTACAGCCAGGCGACGACGAACGGCGACGTCCTCTTCACGGCCGGACAGTTGCCCCTGACGACCGACGGCGAGTTGCTCGACGACGAGCCGGTCGGGGTTCAGACCGAGCAGGCACTCTCGAACGTCGAGGCCATCCTCGCCGCCGAGGGCCTGGCCATGAGCGACGTGTTGAAGATGTCGGTGTATCTCGACGACATCGACGACTTCGAGGAGATGAACGACACCTACGCCGACTTTTTCGACGAGGAGCCGCCGGCACGCAGTGCAATCGAGGTCGGGAGTGTCCCGAAGGGTGCGGCAGTCGAGATCGAGGCCATCGCGGCAAACAAGTAACCGTCTCCTGACTGGAATTTGACCGCTCCCGGCGCTTTCCAGAAAGCTGAGTGGAACCGAAAGCGCCGGGAAAGCCGGATGTCGGGCTCCCGGCACCGTGGAAAAATATAACTTGCCATGTGTTAGATATTTTCACGATACGGTATGGCAGACGACTCGGCGGACGGTGCGGACGGGGCGAACAGTTCGTGGTTTGCGGAGTACTTCGGCTTCGCAGAGCACGGGACATCCCTTCGAATCGAGGCTCTCGCGGGTGTCACGACGTTCCTCACGATGTCGTACATCGTGGTCGTCAACCCCGCCATCATGGCCGGCGTCCCGGGCGAGAAGCCGGGAGTCATAATCGATGGCTACTCGGTCGGGGAGGTCCAGCAGATGCTCGCGGTCGTCACGATCCTCGCGGCGCTGGTTGCGACGGTCGTGATGGCCTTCTACGCGAACCGGCCCTTCGCCCAGGCGCCCGGTCTGGGGCTGAACGCCTTCTTCGCGTTCACCGTGATCGGCGCGCTCGGCATCCCGTGGCAGACAGCCCTCGCGGCGGTGTTCGTCGAGGGCCTGATCTTCATCGCGATCACGGCCGTTGGCGCCCGGAAGTACATCATCGAACTGTTCCCGAGGCCGGTGAAATTCGCTGTCGGGACCGGGATCGGGCTCTTTCTCGCGATCATCGGCTTACAGGAGATGCGGGTCGTGGTAGACGACCCCGCGACGCTGGTGACGCTCGGGAACGTCGCGTCGGATCCGGTCGCGATACTCTCTG
Organism: Haloarculaceae archaeon; assembly: GCA_036626435.1. Classification (GTDB taxonomy): domain Archaea; phylum Halobacteriota; class Halobacteria; order Halobacteriales; family Haloarculaceae; genus SW-9-67-25. Next base: position 4,334 of record JAZKRS010000039.1, read on the forward strand.
TCGTCGGCCTGTTCCTGACGTTCGTGCTCTACGTGAATGGGATCAGAGGGTCGATCATCATCGGCATTCTGGGCACGGCTCTCCTCGGCGGGCTGGTCACGCTCGCCGGGCTGGTCCAGCCGGGCGTCGTCGCTGCCGAGTTCGTGCGCAACGGCGGGATCGACCTCAGCCGGATGACTGGCGCCCAGTACGACATCACGCCGCTCGTCGGCGCGGCCATCGAGGGGCTCCAGAACGTGGAAGCGCTCACCTTCGCGCTCGTCATCTTCACATTCTTTTTCGTCGACTTCTTTGACACCGCAGGAACGCTGACCGGCGTCTCACAGATCGCCGGCTTCCTCGACGAGGAGGGGAACCTCCCGGAAATCGAACGCCCGCTGATGGCCGACGCGATCGGCACCACCGTGGGCGGTATGATCGGCACCTCGACGGTCACGACGTATATCGAGTCCTCGACCGGCATCGAGGAGGGTGGTCGAACTGGCATGACGGCGCTGGTCGTTGCCATTCTGTTTGCCCTGGCACTGCTCGTCGTCCCGCTCGCGGCCGCGATTCCGCTCTATGCCTCTCACATCGCGCTCGTCGTCGTCGCGCTCGTGATGCTCCAGAACATCGTCGACATCCAGTGGGACAATCTGGCACACGCGATCCCGGCGGGGATGACCATCCTCATCATGCCTCTCACCTTCTCTATCGCGTACGGCATCGCAGCCGGCATCCTCACCTATCCCATCGTGAAAACTGCCCAGGGCGAGTTCGGTGACGTCCGCCCTGGCCAGTGGGTGCTCGCGCTCGCGTTCGTCGTCTACTTCGTCGTCCGCACTGGCGGCATCCTCCAGGCTGTCGCCTGATACTGACGGACAAAATCTTCGATTCGGCTAGTCCGCGACCACGTCGACGTACTCGAATGATTCGACGTCCACGAGGCCGTTGTTCGTCAGGCGGTACTCGGGGATGACCTCGAGTGCGAGGAAGGACAGCGCCATCAGGCCGCCCTCGTGGGTCAGACCGACCTCGCGGGCTGCGCCTTCGACTGCCTCGAACTGCTCTTTGACCGCCGGCAGCGGCTGATCGGACATCAGCCCCGCGACCGGGAGCGCCAGCGACGTCACCGTGTCCGACCCGGGGTCGTAGGCAGCGACGCCCCCCTCGGTCTCGCGGAGGTGGTTCGCCACGCGGGCCATCGCCCCGTGGCTCGCCCCGGCGACGATGCAGTTGTGGGCGTCGTGGGCCACCGTCGACCCGACTGCCCCACGGTCGAGGCCGAGCCGGTGGACGAATCCGCGCCCGATGCCGCCGTCGCCGCCGTGGCGCTCGACGACCGCCATCGGGAGGACGTCGGCAGCGGTGTCGGCGGCCAGCACACTGTCCGTGCCGGGGGGCGAGCCGTCGACCTCGATTGGCACGTCCGCTTCCATCCGGGCCGTCTGGAGGCCGCCGACGGCGTCGACCACCCGGGCGGTGACGGGGCCAGAGCCGTCGTGTTCGATGGCGAGATCCGCGCCGTCGACCGGATCAAACCGGACGGTGTCGGTCGCGATCTCGGAGGTCGGCGGCTCCTCTGTGCCGGCCGCGGGGTCGACTTCACCGTCGACGACGACGCCCTCGATGTCCCAGGACTGGAGATCGGACAGGAGCACGAGATCCGCCGGTGCACCCGGTTCGACTCGCCCGAAGGGCAGCCCGTAGCTCTCCGCCGTATTGAGCGTCGCCATCTGGACCGCCTCGACCGGATCGACGCCGAGGTCCATCGCCTTCTTGACGACGAAGTCGACGCCGCCGCGCTCGACGAGGTCCACGACGTCGCGGTCGTCGGTACACAGCGAGAGGCGGCGCGTGTCCACCTCGTCGACGAGCGCCACCAGATCTTCGAGGTTCTTGCTGGCCGACCCCTCCCGGAGGTACACCCGCATGCCAGCCTCGGCTTTCGCCAGCGCTTCGGCCGTCGAGATGCTCTCGTGGTCGTTGTCGAGGTAGCGCGCGACCTCCTGGAGATCGCTGCCGGTCACGCGTGGCGCGTGGCCGTCGACGGTCAGCCCGCGCTCGCGGGCGGCCTCGATTTTCGCGTGGACCTCCTCGTCGCCCGCCAGCACTCCCGGGACGTTCATCACCTCGCCCAAGGCAGTGACGACCTCCTCCTCCAGCAGGGCGGCCACCTCGGCGGCGTCGACGGTCGCACCCCCGTCCTGCAGGTGCGAGGCTGGCACCGACGACGGGACAGTGATCCGGGCCTTCAGCGGCGTGTGGGCCGCGTCGGCGATGAGACTCCTGACGCCCACCACTCCGAGAACGTTCGCGATCTCGTGTGGGTCGTGGATGACGCTCGTGACGCCCTTGGGGACGACTGCGGCCCCGTAGCGCGGGAGGGTGACCATCGACGACTCGACGTGCATGTGCGCGTCGATGAGCCCGGGCGTGACGTAACCGGTCTCGATCTCCCGGTCTGCGGACCGTTCCTCCAGTGCGACGATCTCGCCGTCGTCGACCGCGATCGCACGGTCCTCGAGGTTGCCCGTGTTGACGTTGACCAGCGTTCCCCGGACCAGCAGATCGACGGGCTCGCTACTCACGGCCGACCCCCCTCGAACCCCACTGGCTGAGCGTGTGATTCAGTGGCAATCGCATGGAGGAAATGAGGTGCGAGGCGCCACAAATAGCTTTCCCACGCTCCGCAAGTGTCGCGGGCGCGTTCGAAAGCGGCGGACTACTCCTCGTCCAGTCGATCCTTGATCTTCTCGGCGGTGATCGGCATTTCGGTGATCCGGACGCCGACGGCGTCCCGGACGGCGTTCGAGAGCGCCGGCGGGACCGTGTTGGTCGGCACCTCGGCGACGGACTTCGCGCCGAAGGGGCCGGTGGGCTCGTGGGTCTCGACCAGTATCGCCTCGATTGGCGGCGACTCCGCCGCGGTCGGGAACTCGTAGTCGTCGTAGTCTGAGATTTCCGTGCGGCCCTGGTCGTCGAAGGTGATCCCCTCGTTGGTCGCCATCTCGTAGCCCATGTGGTTTGCGCCCTCGACCTGGCCCTCGGCCATGCCGGGGTTGATCGCCACCCCGCAGTCGACGGCGACAGCGAGCTTGTTGACCTCGAACTCGCCAGTCTCCTCGTCGACGGTCACGTCGACGAACTGCGCGGCGAACGGTGGCGGGCTCTCCTCGGTGCTGTGGGTGCCCTGGCCGAGGATGTGCTCGCGGGTCTCGTCGCCGTAGACCGACTCGTAGCCGATCTCCTCGAGGGTGACTGACGCGCCGGTCGCCTCGCTCACTACTGCGCCCTCGGCGGTGTCGAGGTTCTCGGCCGGCTCGTCGAGCATCCGCGAGGCCCACTCTACGATCTTCCCCTTCGCGTCCTCTGTGGCCTTCTTGACCGCGCGGCCGCTGATGTACGTCGTCGAGGAGGCGTACGCGCCGTAGTCGAAGGGTGTGTTGTCGGTGTCGGAGGTCTTGATGACGATGTCCGCCTCGTCACAGCCCAGCACTTCGGCGGCGATCTGGACGAAGGCGGTGTCGGCGCCCGTCCCGATGTCGACCCCGCCGACCATCAGGGTGAACGAGCCGTCCTCGTTCATCATGATCTGTGCGCCGCCGAGTTCGTCGCCGGCGACGCCCGTCCCCTGCGCCGAGAGGGCCATCCCGACGCCGCGATGGAGGTGATCCGCCTCGGGCTGTTCGATCTCGTCCCAGCCGATTGCCTCCATGCCACGCTCGACACACTCGTCTAAGCCACACGAGCGGATGACCCGCTCTGCGCCCTCGCCGCCCATCATGCCGGCAATCTCGTCGAGGTCCCCCTCCTCCATGTAGTGGTCCTGCCGGAGAGTGATGGGATCGAGGTCGAGGTCGCGGGCCACCTCGTCCAGGTGGCCTTCGAGTGCGAGCGTGCCCTGGGGTGCGCCGTAGCCGCGCATCGCGCCCGTCTGGGGCGTGTTCGTGTGGACGATGTCGGCCTCGAAGCTGACGTTCTCGACTTTCGAATAGAGGGGCATCGGCTTGCTGCCGACGTTGCCCGCGACGGTCATGCCGTGACTGCCGTAGGCGCCGGTGTTCGAGAGCGCATAGATTTCGAGTGCCTCGATGTCGCCATCTTCGGTGACCGCACTCTTCGCCCGGACCGTCATCGGGTGCCGGGAGCGCATGGCCTGGAACTCCTCGTCGCGGGTTGCCTCGTAGATGACCGGCCGGCCGGTCGCCAGCATGAGCGCCATCGGGATCGGCTCGACGACCATCGCCTGCTTGCCGCCGAAGCCGCCGCCGACGCGGGGCTTTTTCACCCGGATGTCCCTGATGGGAACCTCGAACAGGTGGGCGAGTTGCCGGCGGGTGTGGTTGGGCACCTGCGTGCTGGTGATGAGGACATGTCGGTCGTCCTCGTCGGTGTAGGCGAGCGAGGTGTGGGGCTCGACCTGACCGTGTGACTGGCGGATCGTCTCCCACTCCGTCTCGTGGACGTGGACGTCCTCGCGGTCGTAGGCGGCCTCGACATCGCCCAGATCGCCGCCTATGCTGGCCATCCGGTTGTGGCTGTAGTCGTGACCGACGATCTTGTTCTCCACGTCATCCTCGTCGAACAGCTGGGGCGCGTCCTCGCTGTAGGCCTCCTCGGCGTCGAGGACGTGGTCGTCCTCCTCGTAGGTGACGTCGATGGCCTCGACTGCGGCCTCGGCGGTTTCCTCGTCCTCGGCGGCGACAGCGGCGATGGGATCGCCGACGTACCGGACCGTCTCGTTGAGCACCTGCATGTCCCACGGGCTCGGCTCGGGGTAGGACTGGCCCGCGCTGGTGTACTTCGCGTCGGGTGTCCCCTCGGACCAGGGCGTCAACACGGCGAGCACGCCGTCCATCGCCTCCGCCGCGCTCGTGTCGAGGTCGGTGACGCGGCCGTGGGGAATCTCGCTGCGGAGAACCTTCGCGTGTGCGAGGTCCGGGAACTGCTCGTCGTAGTCCGCCGTGTACTTCGCCTCGCCGGTGACCAGCTTGCGGTCGTCGTGTTTCTCTGCCGGCTGTGAGACGCTGTGTCGCTCCTCGGGGTCCAGTCTGTTGTTCGCCGGTTCCTCCACGTCGATCGACCCGTCTACGTCCTCGACCTCGGCATCAGCGCGCGAGGCCGTCCCGCCGTCGGGTTGTGTGCGTTCGTCAGTCACGGGAGTCACCTCCGGTTGCCGTTGCTTCGCCACCGTCCGTCGCGACGGCGCCGTCGAGTCGGTCGGCCGCGTCGAGGATCGCCTCGACGGGTTTCTGGTAGCCCGTACACCGGCAGACGTTGTCGTCGATCGCCTCGCGGACCTCCCGCTCCGAGGGTTCGGGGGTCTCCGAGAGGAGGTCTTTCGCCTCCATGATCATTCCGGGGATGCAAAAGCCACACTGGACCGCGAAGTGATCGACGAAGGACTGCTGGATCGGGTGCAGGTCGGTCTGGCTCCCCAGCCCTTCGATCGTCTCTATCTCGCTGCCCGCTGCCTCCGTGGCCGACATGCCACAGGCCATCCGCGCGTCGCCGTCGACGATGACCTTCGAGGCGCCACAGACGCCGCCGTCACAGCCGCACTTGACGCCCTTGTAGCCCGCCTCGCGCAGAGCCGTCGCCAGGTCGTCGTCCTCGCGGGCCTCGATTGTCGTTCGTGTTCCGTTTATTGTCAGGTCTATCTCCACGGTGTCTCACTCCGTTTTGCTGTGCCGTACCGCCGACAGCACGGCACAGTTTCGTCGTCATAAGAATGGGGCAGGCCGGTACAAATATCTGTGGTTGACGTCATCCCCCCTCGTCCGGCCCCGCCGTCGACTCGACGGCCAGCGCCGACGATTCGGTGACGACGATGCAAAGCGAGAACTCCCCGTCGCCGTCGGTCGGCGGCCCGTCGCCCACTCTGAAGCCGTGCTTGTAGCAGGCCCGCCGGATACTCCGCTCTGCGGGCGGGTAGTCGCCGGTGACGACCAGCTCCTCACCCGGCTCTAACTCCGCCAGACAGCGACGGACCACGGCGACCGGCTGCGGGCAGACCAGACCGCTGACGTCGAGTTCCACGGTCATCCGTTCGGCTGCGTTGCCAATAAAGCCTTTCAGGGTTTGACGTCCTGCGCGTTCTCGCGTGCCTCCTCCAGATCCAGGTTCTCGGCGATTTCCTGGGCCCGTTCGCGGATTCCCTCGGCGTCGGCCACCCGCACGTCGCCCTCGCGCATCAGTACCTCGCCGTCGACCATCGTGAACTGGACGTCGGAGGCCCGCGCCGCAAAGACCAGATGGGAGAGGACGTCGTGCAGGGGGGCCGCGCGCGTCACGTCCGTCGTCAGGCCGACGACGTCGGCCCGCCACCCCTCGCGGAGCTTGCCAACCCGGTCGAACCCTGCGGCCTTCGCGCCGTTTATCGTCGCCATCTCGAAGATGTCGGCGGCGGGTGTGACAGTCGGGTCGAGCTCCTCTACCTTCCCGAGGAGGCTCGCCTGGCGCATCTCCGTGAACGGATCGAGGGTGTTGTTGCAGGGAGGGCCGTCGTTGCCAAGAGCGACGTTGATCCCGCGGTCGAGGTAGTCGGCCACCGGCGCGACGCCACTTGCGAGTTTCATGTTCGAGGACGGGCAGTGCGTGACGTGCGTGCCCGTCTCCGCCAGGACTTCCCGTTCTGACTCGTCGGTCCACACGCAGTGGGCGAGCACGACGTCCTCGCCGGTCAGCCCGACCTCGTCGAGCCAGTGGATGTTGCGCATCCCCGTGTCGCCCTCGACGGTCTCGATCTCGCTGCGGTTCTCGCTCGCGTGCGTGTGGATGCGCACCCCCTCGTACTCGTCTGCGAGTTCGCGCGCGCCACGGAGACACTCCTCGGTACACGAGACCGCAAATCGTGGCGTGACCGCGTAGCGGATCCGGCCGCCGTGGGTGTCGTGATACTCCCGGATGAGGCGCTCGGAGTCGTCGAGCGCTTCCTGGGTGTCTTCGAGCAGCCCATCGGGCGAGCGGCGATCCATCAGCACCTTCCCGAGCAGGCCGCGGATCCCCATCTCGCCGGCGGCCTCGAACGCACGGTCGGCGTGGGCGACAGAGAGGTGGTCGATAGCCGTCGTGGTGCCACTCTCGATCAGCTCCAGGTAGCCCAGCTTCGCGGCGACCTCCATCTCCTCTGCCGTCAGCGTCGCCTCCATCGGGAGGATGTAGTCGAACAGCCAGTCCAGGAGTTCCGTGTCGTCCGCGATGCCACGGCCCAGGCTCTGGACGGAGTGGACGTGTGCACCGACCTGTCCCGGTGCGAGGACGTCGTAGGACTCCTCGCGGTGGTCGGCGTACCGGTCGACGATGTCCGCCCGCTCGCCCACCGCCTCGATTTCCTCGCCCTCCACGACGACGGCCCCGTCGTGGACGACCGTGGACGAATCCGCGACGACTGTCCCCGAGAGTATCATACCAAACCCACAAAGCCGATACTGGCTAAAAACGTTTTTCGTCGCCGGCTACGGCTCGGCGGCTTTCGAGCGGACGGCCCGCCCCAGGACCTCGACGCCCGCGACGACGTCCTCCCACTCGGTGTACTCGCTCTCGCGGTGGCTGACGCCGTCGACGCTCGGGACGAAGATCATCGCAGTCGGGCAGACGTCGTTGAGGTAGCTCGCGTCGTGTCCCGCACCGCTCGTCAGGTGCGTCCCCTCGTAGCCCGCAGCCCGGATCGCGTCGGTGACGGTCTCGACACAGCCTTCCTCGAAGGTTGCGGCGTCGACGTGCATCAGCTGCTCGCACTCGTAGTCGAGGCCCTCGCGCTGTGCGGCCCACTCGATTTCTCGCTCGACGTGCTCGGCTGCCGACTCGACGACCGCGTCCTCTGAAGAGCGCAGGTCGACTGTGAACTCGACGCGCTCGGGGACGACGTTGATCGCGTCCGGCCAGACGTCGACGCTCCCGACGGTTCCGACCAGATCCTCCCCGCCCGTCGCCGTCAGTCGCCGGACAGCGCCGATCACGTCGCTGGCCCCCACCATGGCGTCCCGGCGCATGTCCATCGGCGTCGGCCCGGCGTGGTTGGCCATGCCCTCGAAGGTCACCTCCAGCCACGAGAAGCCGAACACGCCGTCGACGGCCGCGACCGGGAGGTCGTTGTCGTCCAGATAGGGCCCCTGCTCGATGTGTAACTCCAGATAGCAGTGAAGGTCCCGGGGTTTGCAGGGTGTCTCCCCCTTGTACCCGATCCGTTCCAGTTCCTCCTCGACAGTGGTTCCCTCGTCGTCCTCGACGGCGTACGCATCTTCGAGGTCGAACTGCCCGCTGAAGACGCCACTCCCGAGCAGATCTGGCTGGAAGCGGACGCCCTCCTCGTTGGTCCAGGAGACGACTTCGATGGGCCGAGCGGTCGTCTCGCCGGCATCGTTCAGGGACTCGACGACTTCCAGCGCCCCGAGGACGCCAATCACGCCGTCGAAGCGGCCGCCGCTGTACTGGCTGTCGACGTGCGAGCCGGCGAGGACCGGCGCGGCGTCCCCGCGCTCGCCCCCGCGACGGCCGAAAATGTTGCCCATCTCATCGACTGTCACGTCCAGCCCCACCTCCTCGAACCACTCGACGAGCGTATCGCGGGCTTTCCTGTTCTCGTCCGTGAGCGCCGGCCGGTCGACGCCACCCTCCTCCGTGGCGCCGATTTCGTTGAAGGCCTCGAACCGCTCGCGCAAGCGGTCGGAGTCGATCGTGAACTCGTCCATGGGCTGACCTGCCGCGGGATGGTCTTGACAGCTTCGACGGCGCCTCACAGTCTTTTTAACCCCTACACCTGAACATACGCCCGGTTGATATGAGCCTCGCAAGCGCCAAGCCGGAGATACGCGAGTGGGTCGAGAACCACCGCGAGGACTGCATCGAGTTCCTCCAGGACATCGTCGCTCTCCCCTCCGCCACTACGGTCGGTGAGGACGAGGAAGAGGTCGCAAAGCGAATCAGAGCGGAGATGGAGGAGCTGGGCTACGACGACGCCTTCATCGACGAGTTCGGAAACGTCCACGGCGTCGTCGAGGGCCGAAAGGACGGTGCGGTCATGCTCAACTCCCACATCGACACGGTCGGCTACGGCGACCGCGAGCAGTGGGTGTACGATCCCTACGGGGCCGAGATCGAGGACGGCCAGATGTACGGGCTGGGGGCCTCGGATATGAAGTGTGCCATGGCCTCGATGGTCTACGGGGGGGCCGCGCTCGCGAACCTCGACCACACGCCCGAACACGACGTCTACGTCACGGGCGAGTTGATGGAGGAGGTCAGCGAGGGCCACGCGATGAAGTACGTCACCCGGGAGATGGGCGTCGACTGGGAAGCTGTGGTCATCGGCGAGGCCTCGGAGATGGACGTAAAGCGGGGCCACCGCGGGCGCTGCGAGCTCAAGATCGAACTGGAGGGTGCATCCTGTCACGCCAGCGCGCCGGAGCGTGGCGTCAATCCCCTCTATCACGCCTCGAACGTCATCGACCGCATCGAGGAGCTGAACGAGGAGACGAACGACCACGACTTCCTCGGGAAGGGGACCATCGCCGCGACGAACGTCGAGGTCGACACGCCCTCGAACAACGCCGTCCCGGCGGCGGCAACGATCTACGTCGATCGCCGGCTGACCATCGGCGAGGACGAGGACACCGCACACGCCGAACTCCGGGACGCGGTCGCGGCCGCGAGCGAGGAGTACGGCGATGACGTCGAGGCGACGATCGAGACGCTGTCCTTCGACCGGCCCACGTGGACGGGCTACGAGATGGAGTCGAAGAAGTACTACCCGACGTGGCTCCTCGAAGAGGATCACGACCTCGTCCAGGACACCTACGAGGTGACCGACACGGTGCTCGACAGCGACGTCGAGATCAGGAAGTGGACGTTCTCGACCAGCGGCAACTACACGATGGGTGTCGCCGAGATTCCAACCATCGGCTTCGGCCCATCGCGGGAGGAGTGGGCCCACGCCGCGAACGAACGGGTCGACGTCGACGACGTCGTCAGGGCCTGTGGCGTCTACGCCGGGCTCGGGCTCGAACTCTGAGATCGCCGCTGACGCCTCTTTCCCTTGCTTTCACTCGCCCTCGACGACGGTCGTCCCCGCCTCCCCCTCGAGCGCGTCGAGCGCGTCGTCCAGGGCGGCGATGAGGGCTGTCCGCTCGCGTCTCGACTCCCCTTCGACGAAGCGAATGGCGGCCTCGACTTTCGGCCCCATGCTGCCCTCGGGGAACTCGCCGGCCTCGTGGTACTCGCGGAGTTCCCCGCTCGTGACCTCCTCGAGTCGTCGTTCCTCGGGCGTCCCGTAGTCGACGTAGACGCCGTCCTCGTCGGTGAGGATGACGAGCGTGTTCGCGTCGAGCCTGTGGCCGACGACCTGGGTGAGGAGGTCCTTGTCGACGACGGCGTCGTAGCCGTCGATCTCGCCGCGGTCGCGGGCGACGGGAACGCCGCCACCCCCGCCACAGATGACCAGGTCGCGCTGGTCGATGAGCCGCTTTACGGGTACCTCCTCGACGATGCCTTTCGGCTCGGGCGAGGGGACGACCCGCCGGTAATCGCGGTCCCCGGTGTCCCGGACCTGCGTCACCGTCATGCCCTCCTCGCGCATCTCCTCGGCCGTCTCGGCGTCGACGAAGGGACCGACGGGCTTGGTCGGTTCCTCGAGTGCGGGGTCGTCGGGATCGATTATCGTCTGTGTGACGAGACACGCGACGGGGACGTGCTTCCATTTCTGTTCCAGCTTGCGGTACATCTGCTGGGAGAGCATGTAGCCAATCTGCCCCTGGGTCATCGCCCCACACGCCTCCAGTGGCTGACCCGGGGGCTCGGCCTGCTCCTGCTGGAGCAGGAGTGCGCCGACCTGCGGGCCGTTGCCGTGGGTGAGCACGACCTTGTACCCGGCCATCATCACCTCGACGATCTGGTCCGCGGTCCGCTCGACGGCTGCCATCTGTTCGGTGAAGGTTCCCTCTGTGTCCGGGGGCTTGAGCGCGTTCCCGCCGAGTGCGATGACACAGAGGGGCTTCTCGCGGGGTGTCCCCCAGAACTCCGGCGGCTCGACGTCCAGTTCGAAGTTCGGTTTGGGGCCGATGGGTCGGTACTCCGGGTCTTCGGACATTGTCACTACCAGCCGCGCCCGCCCATTGTCAGCAACATCAGGGCCTTCTGTGCGTGCATCCGGTTTTCGGCCTGGTCGTAGATGACGGACTGCGGGCCGTCCATGACGGCGTCGGTCGCCTCGTAGCCCCGCTTTGCCGGCAGGCAGTGCATGTAGTTGGCCGTCGCTTTCGCGTTCGATAGCATCCCCTCGTCACAGATCCAGTCGGTGTGCTGGTCGTGGATCTTCTTCTCTGCCTCGGTGCCACGCTCGCCGACCTTGTAGGAGACCCAGTGTTTCGGGTAGACGATGTCGGCACCCTCGAAGGCACGCTCCATGTCGTGTTCGACCGTGAAGTCGACGTTCGCCTCGTCGGCGTTGTCCTGGGCCTGGTCGACGATGGTCGGGTCGAGATCGATACCCTCCGGATGGGCGAGGGTCACGTCGGCACCCATCTTGGTGAATCCGAGGATCGAGGAGTGGGGGACGCTCACCGGCCGCCGAACCTCCGGTGCGTATGCGTACGAGATGGTGAAGTTGACGTCCTCCAGAGCGCCTTTTCGCTCGCGGACCGTCTGCAGGTCGGCCAGAGTCTGACAGGGGTGGTACGTGTCACACTGCATGTTGTAGACCGGGATATCCGCGCCCTCCTGGTAGTCGCGGATGATCTCGGTCCCCCTCGGGTACTCGAAGTCGACGGCTGCGCCGAGGACCCGGACAGCGAGCGCGTGGCCGTACCGCGAGAGGACCTTCGCGGTTTCCTTCGCGGACTCCCCGTGTTCGAGCTGGAGCTGGTCGGGCGACATGATGTGCGGGTAGCCGCCGAGCTGGTTGATCCCCGCCTCGAAGGAGTTGCGCGTCCGCGTCGAGGTGTTGTAGAACAGCTCGAAAAGCGAGTGGCCCTGAAGTGCGCCGAAGTGGGCCCACTCGTTGGCCGCGTATTCGGCTTTCAGCCGGTCGGCCACGTCCAGGACCGTCTTCAGCTGTGTTCTGTCCCATTCCTGTACCGTGATCATGTCCTTGCCGCGGAGGTTCATTGTCATTGATGGATACACTCCTGTCTGTCGCCACCGGTTGTGCGTTCTGAGATGACCGTGGCCGCTGAAAAACCTTCCGTCCGTCCCATAGTTATTTACAGGACCTGTCTGTACTCTCACAAGGATTCCATGAGCGATAGTAAGCGAGTCAGCGACAGAGGGGACCGCGTCGGCATGTACCTCCAGGACAAACACCCCATCCGGGAGAACATGGAACTGGTCGAGTACGCCGAGGAGAAGGGGTTCGACGAGGTCTGGCAGGCCGAGTCCCGCCTCGCCCGGGACGCCATCACCCCGATGGCCGCCTACGCTGCCGTCACCGACGACATCCGGATCGGCTCGGGCGTCATCAACAACTGGACGCGCAACGCCGCCCTCATCGCACAGACGATGAGCACCCTGGAGGAACTTGCCGGCCCCGACCGGATTCTCTGTGGCATCGGGGCCTGGTGGGATCCGCTCGCCGAGAAGGTCGGCATCGACCGCAGCGGCGCCCTGCGCGCGATGCGCGAATGCGTCGAGGTCGTCCAGGACCTGCTGGACATGGAGAACGTCACCTACGACGGCGATTTCGTCCAGATGCGCGACGTCGAACTCGACGTCGTCCACGGTGACGCCGGCCCGCGCACCGTCCCCGTCTACGTCGGCGCGACCGGGTTCAAGATGCTCGAACTCACCGGCCACTTCGCCGACGGCGTCGTCCTGAACTATCTCGTCAGCCCCGAGTACAATCAGAAGGCCCTCGATGCCCTGGAGGAGGGTGCCGACCGCGGCGACCGCACCCTCGAGGACATCGACCGCCCACAGCTGGTCGTCTGTTCGATGGACCACGACGCCGACGAGGCGCTGGACAACGCCCGGGAACTCATCACCCAGTACCTCGGACAGCAGCCACACATCATGAAGGCCAGCGGCGTCAGCCAGGACCTCATCGACGACGTCGGCGACGCCATCGGCGGCTGGCCAGCGGACAAGGAGGACATCCAGGAGGGAATGCATCTGATCCCCGACGAGGTGGTCCACAAGCTGACCGCCAGCGGCACGCCCGAACAGTGCCGCGAGAAAGTACGGGAGTACGCCGAGAACGGCTGTCAGTGTCCGATTCTGTACCCCCTCGGGGACGATCCCGAACTGATGATCGACGAGTTCGCCGACGGCTACATGTAGTTGACTGACGTCGGCCGATCCAGTCAGTCGTCCGCGGCGGCCTCGGCCGCCGTCCCGTAGAGGCGCTCGACCTCCGAGATGTCGGGGTCGACGCGCTCGACGCCGCTGGTTGCCCTCTTTGCGCCCTCGGTGTCCTTCAGGCCAAAGCCGGTCGAGACCACGACGACCGTCTCGTCTTCCCCTATGATGTCGCGGTCGAGTGCTTCCCGGACGCCCGCGACGGGCGCAGCGGCGGCGGGTTCGGCGAAGATGCCCTCGGTGCTCCCGAGCAGGACCTCTGCCTCCAGGATGTCCTCGTCCGAGACGAGCACCGAGGTGCCGCCACTCTCTTCGAGGGCCCGGCAGGCCTTGACGGTGTTGCGCGGCCGGGCAACCGAGATGGAGTCTGCGAGCGTCTCGGCGACTGCGTCGGCGTCGTCGTGGCCGAGGAATGCGTCGTGAATGGCCGTCGCGCCCTCGGCCTGGACGCCGAGCATCTTCGGGTGGTCGTCGACGTAGCCGAGGTCGGAGAACTCCCGGAGTCCCTTCCAGGCGCCCGCGATGGTGCAGCCGTCGCCCATCGAGAAGACGACCCAGTCGGGGACCTCGTCGCGGGCGGCCGACTGCTCTGCGAGTTCGAGCCCCGCGGTGCGCTTGCCCTCGACCTGGAAAGGGTTGATGGCGGCGTTGCGGTTGTACCAGCCGTACTCCTCGGTGACCTCGACGCTCAGGTCGTAGGCCTCGTCGTAGCTCCCCTCGACTGCGAGGACGTCCGCGCCGTAGACCAGCGGCTGTGCGAGCTTCCCTTCGGGTGCGTCCCCGGGGACGAAGATGCGACAGTCCAGCCCGCCCCGCGCCGCGTAGCCACACAGCGAGGCGGCTGCGTTCCCGGTCGAGGCACAGGTGATGACCTCGCGGCCGGCGTGGCGGGCCTTCGTGACCGAAACGGAACTGGCCCGGTCCTTGAAACAGCCGGTCGGGTTGCGACCGTCGTCTTTGACCAGCGTCCTCACGCCGAGTTCCTCGCTGAGGGAGGGCGCCTCGAAGAGGTCCGTCCCGCCCTCGTTGAGGGTCACGGGGTCGGCGTCGGCGGCCACCGGGAGGAACGCCTCGTACTTCCACTGGGAGTCGATGTCGCCGTCGAGGTCGGCGTCGAAGTCGTCGTGGATGGCGTCGTAGTCGTACTTGACATCGAGGATTCCTTTCACGCCCTCGTGGTTGTCACAGGTGTAGATGATCTGGTCGGGGTCGTACTCCTCACCACACAGGGTACACTCCAGGGTGGTGACGTGCTCCATCGTCATGAAGAGTACCACAGGTGCGCGATATTTAAAGCGTGCGCTGACGACTGCACTCCAGCAGGCGTCTCACCGGTAGGGCCCGCGCGGGAGGAAGTCGCCGTCACCGGGCTCCGCGTGGACCTCGTGGTCGCGTGCCGCGACCTCCCCGTTGGCGATCACCGTGTCGACGCGCGTGGTCCACTCCCGCCCCTCGTAGGGCGTCCAGCCGCCGTTGTAGGCGAGGTCTTCGGCGGTGACGGTCCACTCCTCCTCCCGGAGGAGAACGATGTCGGCGTCCGTCCCCTCGCGGATGAGCCCTTTCTGTGGATAGACGCCAGCCTCCTGGGCAGGGCGGGCACAGAGGAGTTCACAGAGGCGGGGCCAGGAGAGACGGCCCGCGTGGACGCCCTCGCTCGCGAGGAACTCCAGAGTCGTCTCGATGCCCGGCAGGCCGGCGTAGGGCTCCCAGATGTTCTCCCACCCCCGCTCCCGGTTCTCCCGGTAGGTGGGGAAGTGCTCACTGGCGATCAGGTCGATGGTTCCGTCCTGGACGGCGTCCCAGAGCCGTTCGACCTCTTCGGGTGACTTGAGGCTGGGATTCACTTTGAGGAACGGCCCCTTCTGGGCGACGTCCTCCTTGGAGAACGCGAGGTAATGTGGACAGGACTCCAAGGTCACGGGCACGTTCGCCCGGGACTTGAACCGGGCGCCCTCGCGTGCGCCGCTGCCACTGGAGACGTGGACGACGTGGAGGGGACAGTCGGCGTACTCCGCAAAGTAGCCGACGCGGTTGATCGCGTCGAGTTCCGCCTCGACCGGACGCGAGTCCATGTAGACCTCCGGGTCGTCGGAGTCGATCTGGGCGCGGGCGTGATCCATGATCCCCTGCGTTTCGCAGTGGACGCGGACCTTCCCGCCCGCGGACCCGACGCAGTCCATCAGTTCGACGATGGTCCGATCCTCGGCCAGGTAGGGGTCGGCGGTGAACGTCTTGAAGTCCCGCGTCCCTTCGGCCATGATCCCCTCGACGTCGATGTCGGCGTCCTGGACGTTCCCACAGACCAGCCCGAAGTCGACGTGTGAGAGGTCCTCGCAGGTCGCCCGCTTCTCGCGGAAGGCGTCGGGGGTCGTCACTGGCGTCTGGGTCGGGAGTTCGACGACGGTCGTCACGCCGCCGGCGACGGCACTCGCCGTCTGTGAGGCGAAGTCGATCCCCTCGGGGAAGAGGTCGTCGTCGTGCATGTGGTTGTGAACGTCGACCACGCCGGGAAGGGCTATCATCCCCGCTGCATCGACTATCTCGTCGGCGTCGCGGGGCAGGTCGGAATCCACCCCCACGATCTCCTCGCCCTCGATTGCGATGTCGGCCCGCCGGACGCCCGACGGGCTCACGACGTCTGTGTCGGTGATGAGACGGTCAGTCATGGCCGGAGACACACACCGCCCGCCCAAAGTAGTTTTCACGACTACCGTACGGCGGGGTGCGCTGCACCCCTGCCTCATTCGGAGGGGTAGAAGTCAGATTTGCCCGGCGGTTGCGGTGAGGATTCGTCGAGTTTTGCGATCTTCGAGGGGCGCCGATCCCGGACGATGACGACGTCGTAAGCCACGTCGGTCGCGACGGAGGCGCCGATGCTGCTCACACCGGAGACGACGCGGCCGGCGTTCTCGCTGCCGACGAAGACCATGGCGGCGTCTTCCTCCTTTGCCACCCGCCGGAGGCGGTTCGATATGGCACCCGGAGGCGCATACTGCCCGACGACCTCGTGGCGGAAGTCGGCAGCAGGATACAGGTCCGTCACCTGCTCGTGCAGCGTCGAGACGACGGCATCGAGGTCGAAGGGCTCGTCGGAGCCGAGCCACCCCCGTTCCCGGGCGTACTCGGCGTTTCCGTCGGGAACCACGCTCACGGCGAGCGTCCGCTCGTCGAAGACGGCGGCGAACTCGGCCGCGCGCACGAGCGCTGCCTCGGCGAGGTCGGATCCGTCGAAGGGTACGACCAGCGTCATACGATGTAGTTCGTCCGCCACGCCAACAAGTGTCGTGGCTATTCCAGAGGACTGAGAGATGACAGTACTGTATAGTACCTGTAATATACCGAGCATTTCGGGAGTGACTCGGCAGGGGCAACTTTTTGTGCGCCGGCGGCAATCGTGTTGGCTGTGATACTCAACGCCGGGACGCTCGTCACGATGAACGGCGAGCGCGAGGTCAGAGAGGACTGCCACGTCGTCGTCGAAGACGGCGAGATAGCCGCCATCGAAGACGGCTTCGCACCGGGCGCGGACGTCGATGCACGCGAGGAGGTCGTCATCCCCGGGCTGGTCAACTGCCACACCCACATGTACGCGCTGCCGATCCGCGGGGCACCACTCGACGTCGCGCCCGAGAGCTTCTACGAGGCGCTCGTGGACATCTGGTGGAATGTCGACGAGGCGTTCACGACCGAGGATGCTCGCCTCTCCGCGCTCGGGTCGTGTGTCGAGATGCTCCAGGGCGGCGTCACAGCCTTCTGTGACAACTACTCCGGGCCGAACACGCTGCCCGGCGCGCTCGACGCCGTCGCGGAGGGAGTCGCAGAGACGCCCATCCGCGGGATGATAACCTTCGAGCAGACCGCGCGCAACTCCGAAGAGGAGGCGATAGAGGGCCTCGAGGAGAACAGCCGGTTCGTCCGCGAGGCCGAAGCGGAGTACGACCGCGTCTCCGGTCACTACTGTCTCCACACGCTGTTTACCAACACCGAATCCGTCGTCGAGTCCACGGTCGAGCGTGCAACCGAGGACGGCCGACCGATCCAGATCCATCTGGAGGAGGGGCTGGTCGATGTCCACCGCTCCATCGAGGACTACGGGAAGCGACCCGTCCCCGCTCTGGAGGAGATGGGCTTTTTCGACGCCGACGTCATCGCGGCTCACTGCGTTCACTCGACCGAGACGGAACTCGAAATCCTCGCAGAGCACGACGTCGCCGTCGCGCACAACCCCTACTCGAACATCAACAACGCAGTCGGGATCGCGAACGTCGAGAAGATGGAGGAGGAAGGGATGACCATCGGCATCGGCGACGACGGCTGGGACCCCGACATGTTCGAGACGATGCGCTCGGCCGTGGGGGTTCACAAGCTGAAGAAGTCGAATCCGAGTGGCTTCGACATGGCGAAGGCCCTGGAGTGGGCGACGATCGGCTCGGCGAAAGTCATGGGCATGGCAGACCAGATTGGGAGCATCGAGGAGGGCAAGCGTGGCGACTTCGTGACCCTCGACCTCGGACCAAATCCGGTGCTTCCGGGCAGCGCCCCCTACTACGTCGTCAGCGCCGCCAGCCGAGGCGACGTGACGCGCACCATCGTCGAGGGCGACGTCGTCTACGAAGACCGAAAAGGTGTACGCGGCGTGGACGAATCGGACATGCAGGCCATCGGCGAGGCCAGCGAGCGCCTGTGGGACCGGCTGTAGCGGATGCACACGCTCGGTTCTGTCGAAATTTTACACACTAAGTGTGTTAATTCGGCGAATCTCCCCGGGGAGGTGTACACAGTGCGTACAGAGTCCATTACAGTTATACGACGCCAGATGAAAGTGTCCGGCAATGTCTGCCGGTAACGGATGCAAGGTCGACCGCGTCGTCGGGGAGTACGGCCTAGAGGATGTCGACCCTCGACACGGGTCCATCCATGAGGGGCTCCTTGCACGCTGGCATGGGGACAGCGGTCACGAGAAGGCCGGCTACCGGACGCTGACGGGGTGGTTCAATCGGCGGCTGCTGTGGCGGGTGAGCATCGACCACGGCCGTGACACCGCAGGCGGCCGGGTCGAACACGACCACGAGGCGCTGACCGGCGACGACGACCTGCGACGCGAGGAAGTGATGGATAGCCTCAGAGCCGACGGCATCGACGCCGATCGCCTCCTGTCGGATATGGTGTCGTGGGGGACGATGCGGACTCATCTCACAGACTGTCTGGACGGGGAGAAGGAATCCGATCCTGCCGGCGAGTGGGAGCGCGATTCGATCGAGATGGCGCGCTCGTTCGCCAGGGAGAAAGTACAGAGCGCGCTGTCATCGCTGGAGTCAAGAGGGGAACTGGAGGGCGTCGACCGCGCGGCGGTGTCGATCCAGGTTCAGATCCAGTGCGAGGAGTGTCCCACACGGGTCCCGCTGGAGGTTGCACTCGAGCGGGGATACGTCTGCGAGACGCACACGAAGCGGGCAAGATCATGACGTGGACGATCGACATCGACAACGTCGCCGGCATTCTCGACGGGAGCGCGACGGTCGAACCGGGGTTGAACGCGGTCCGGGCGTCGAACTGGCAGGGGAAATCGAGCTTCGTGGCGGCGATCGAGACAGCCCTCGGCGTCGCCACGCCGCTGACAGAGGGGAAAGGTCGTGGGGGTGTCCGCCTTCGCCTGCCCGACCGGGAGGTCGCGGTCGATCTCGTCCGGGAGAACGGGACGGTCCACCGGCGCGGCGAGCCGTACCTCACAGACGAGTACGACGTCGTTAGGGCCACTCTCTTCGCCTGTCTCGGCGAGACGAACGAGGTACGTCGTGCTGTGCGTCGGGACGACAACCTGGAGGATATCCTGCTTCGACCGCTCGACTTCCAGAACATCGACCAGCGCATCGCGGACCTGAAACGCGAGCGCGAGCGGGTCGCGTCGGAACTCGCACAGGCGAGAGAAGCCAAACGGCGACTGCCCTCGGTCACGGAGAAGGTGACTCAGTTGGAGTCGGAACTCGAGGAACTGCACGAGCGGTACGACGAACTCACGGACGGCGGAGCCGGCACGGCCGCCGCCCAGCCGACACGGAGCGACCTCGCCCAGGCTCGCTCCGAGCGCGAGCGGGCCGAGAATCGGATCGAGCGCCTGGAGAGCACCATCGAGCGGACGGAATCGAGGCTGGATGAGAAGTGCGCCGAACTGTCGGAAGTCGAGGTCGACGACGGGGAGGCTGTCGAATCCCAGCTGGCGGAGGCACGCGAGGAACTCGACGGCCTGGAGCGGGACGCCGAGGTGTTGCAGTCGGTCTATTCGGCCACGGAGATGGTCTTAGCGGAGAACAGGCTGGACCTGCTCACGGACATCGACCGGGGACTAGCCGGCGACAGCGTGACCTGCTGGACCTGTGGCTCGGAGGCCGACCGGACCGACATCGAGGCGCGTCTGGACGCACTCGGCGACCGGATCGGCGATCTCCGGGCGCAAATCGAGTCGCGCCGGGAGACTGTCGAGCAACTTGAGGCCCGCAGCGAAGAAATCACACAGTCCCGCAGGCGCAAGCGCGACCTGGAATCGGAGGTGGCGGAACTTGAGGGGAAGCTGGCCGACAAGCGCCAGCAACTCGACGACGCACGCGAGCGACGAGAACGCGCACGGGGACGTATCGACGAACTCGCCGACGAGGTCGACGAAGCCGTCGAGGAGATCACCGACGTCGAAAGCGACATCAAGTACCGCGAGGCGGAATTGAAGGAGGTCCGCGACGAACGCGACTCGCTTGAGCGGCGCGCCGACAGGGTCGAGACACTCTCCGACGAGCAGGCGTCGATCCGCGAGGACATCGAGGAGCTACGAAACCGCAAAGACGAGATCAAATACGAGACGAGGGAGGCGTTCGACGAGGCGATGGACGACATCCTCGTGCGGTTCGACACGGGCTTCGAAGGCGCGCGGCTGACCCCGAATTTCGATCTCGTGGTCGCACGCGACGGCCGGGAGGCGAGCCTCGACGCTCTGAGTGAAGGGGAGCTCGAACTGATCGGGTTCGTCGCCGCGCTCGCGGGCCACGAGGCGTTTGGGGTCGCCGAGACTGTGCCGGTCATGCTCGTCGACGGCGTCGGCGCGCTCGACGAGGACAATCTCCAGGCACTCGTCGAGTACTTGCAGGGTCGCGTCGAATACCTCGTGTTCACGGCCTATCCCGAGTACACCACGTTCGACGGAAACGAGGTCGATCCGGGGAACTGGACTATTGCCACAGACCAGGAGATGAAAGCCCAGTAGGTCTCGAACTGCTGGTACTCGCCGGCGATAGCACCTGACGAATCAGACCGATCGCTGCTGGCGGGTGATGTACCCCGCGATTCTGTTCCTGAGGTGGATCGAGCCGACGCTCGTCAACCGGCGGACGGCCTCCCTGTTCCGACCGAAATCCCCCGAGAACGTGTCTGGGTGGCGCTCCAGGAGCCGGTTTCCGATGTTAATTACGTCGTTCGGATCAACGCTCATCTCGAACTCCCTTTGGACAGTATTCGTATAAGCGCTTTGATCGGAGAAATAAGACAGATAAAAAATGATTGAGCTGATATATAATTAGATAGCTAGTTTCTCGACTGGACTTCTCAAATACGATCAATAAATCTTTCAGGACCAGATTACGCCCGCCATCAACAGCTACCGGGGTATTATAATAAATAAAAATACTGTAAATATAATTTATAATAAGTCGCCTGGTGACAGACTGTGTGAGGAAGAGTCATACTGACGGCTATACCTTCGTGAGCATAGTCGACCCCCCGGGGGTCGAAATCGCTCACGGGCTTATAGCCGTTAGTATCAGGCGGAGTAAGAACTATGTTGACACACCACAAATCAGTCCGCATGACGGTTGATCCCGACGACGTCATGAACATCGGGAACGATCTCGTGGACCGGCACCCCGACGCGTTTTCGGGGAATTTCGAGGAGAACAAGCGACAGATCGAGCGACTCGCAGAGGTGCGATCCCGGCACGTCCGCAACCGGGTTGCAGGGTACATCACCCGGCAGTGTTCCGGAGAGTCCTGATCGTGGGAGGTGTGACTATCCCGGGATAAGAGCTATTGTGCGTACACGCTTTGTGTATGCTATGGCTACGATCCGGCTCAGGGACTGGACGAAGGAGCAGATCGAAGAGATTCGCGAGGAGGAATCACACTCCTCGCACGACTCCGTAATCAAGTCGCTACTCAAGGACCGACAGCTCGCACAGTTCGCCGAGGCCGAACCGCCCACAGAAGCCTCCGAACTCCCACCGGAACCGACCGAGAAGGCCTTCGACGACCTGACCGTACTGGCAGAGATGGTCACTGCTGACAACGGGCTGCTCTTCCTGTGGTGTCCCAGCTGTGGGAACGAAGTCGCCCACGTCGGCGTCGAGAACCCGGTCTCGATGTCCGCATTCGAGGCGGAGTGTCAGCGCTGTCTGACGAGACTCGACCAGCACGCCATCGTCGCGATCGAGATCGGCTACCCACTGGAGCAGCGCATCGTCAACGAAACCCTGGAGAGTGACCTGAAACGGTGCGTGATCGATTACTGGGACCGCGCTCTGAAGCGCACCGCCGACGGCCGTCTCGACGTCGAGGCCACCGAGGATCACTTCGTCTGGGAACTCGACCGTTACTACCGTGAGTTCGGCTGGGACTGGCCGGAGGCCGTTCCCGTTGTCACAATCGAACCCGGCGAGACCTACCGTGACGAGGCGACCGGGGAACGGATCGACGTCCTCGATGTCGAGTCCGAACACCGGAACTCGATCGACGCGTACCGTGTCCGCCGGTACGGCGGGCCGGACGACGGCGGGAAGACGGACGTCATCGACGCCAACAGCGTGACCAGCCTCGTCCTCGGCCGGACGCTCTACCGGGACTCCTGATCGGACCAGCCCCGCCCGTGTTACTCCACGACCGGGTACGGGACGACCTCGACAGTCGAACCGGATTCGAGGGCAGACGTCGTCAGGACGAACCCGTCGGCACGGCTCGCCCGCGTACTCGAAGAGAGGACACTCGGGTCGAACTGCTCGTCGTAGACTGACAGCGCCGAATCGACGTGGCCGAGGGGCATCGCCGCGCCGTCGTCGAGAGTCACCGGAATCGCGTACTCGAATCCCTCGGGTCCCAGGCTGACGTCGCGTTCGAGCGCCGCCTCGACTACGGGGAGGCCGGTCCGACCCGTGAAGAAGGGGCGCGCGACGAGCGTCGTGATGGCGTGGGCGCCGATAGGCTTCCCGGGAATCGCGAAGACGGTCGCGCCGTGGTCAGGTAGCGTCGCGGCGGCGATGGGTTTCCCCGGTCGGATTCGGACGCGGTGGAAGTGGACCTCGCCCAGATCTTCGAGCGCCCGGACCACGTAGTCCTTGTGTCCGACACTCGTCCCGCCAGTCGTGAGTACCACGTCGTACCGGTCGGCGAGATCCGAAATCCGACCGCGGACCCGGTCGTACTCGTCGGGGACGGTCCCCTCGTAGGTCGCCTCGTGGCCCCACGAGCGAGCGAGGCCCGCGAGCATCGCCGAGTCGAGGTCCTCGTGGCGCCCCTCGTGGATTTCGGTCCCGGTCGCGAGGACGCCGACCGAGAACCGCTCGGCGACTGTGACGGCCTCGCGTCCGAGGTCGCCCAGCAGAATCGCATCCTTCGGGGACAGGCACTCACACTCCTCGAAGAGGACCTCGCCCGCGGCGACGTTGCTCCCGCGCTCGTACGTGTAGGTGCCGGGCTCGAGTCGCGGCCCCGACAGACGGCCGCCCTCGACTGTGGCCTCCTCGCGCTTGAGCACGGCGTTTGCCTCGGGGGGCAGCGCCGCGCCGGTCGCTATCTCGACGGCCTCACCGTCGCCGATCGACGGCGGATCGTCCTCCGGGTAGACCTCGACGTCGACCAGCGAGAGGGGGTACTCGTCGGCTGCGTCGAAGGCGTACCCGTCCATGGTCGCGTGGTCGTGGGCAGGGAGGTCCCCGGCCGCGACCACCTCTTCGGCGACGACTCGTCCGGCGAGTGTGTCGATCCCGACGGATTCCGCCCCCTGCTCTCCGAGAGCGCGACGGCGCAACTCCAGGACCATCTCGACAGCGTCCTCGCGCCACACCATATCCTCGTGGCTGTGAGCCATGTCCACGCCTTTGGGATGAGAGCGTCAAAAGGGTTGGCGTGAGACGGAAAGTACCGGCACG
>JAZKRS010000040.1:0-27544 GCA_036626435.1 Haloarculaceae archaeon
AGCCCCACAAGAGCCTGGGCATGAAAGGCTCCGTCGTCGTCGGCGAGGACTACCCCACCACGGGCGGCGGCGATGGGGGATCGGAGCCACTCGAGCCATCGCACATGGGCTCACAGATCCGCGAACACTACGTCGGCATCTCAGTCATTCTTGCGATGTCCGTCACATTGGTGTTCAGCTTCTTCGTTCTGAAGTACGGCGAATCCGCACACACCAAGGGAGGTAACAACTGATGCCATCCGAAGGGAGCACCTACGGCGACATCCACCGCTACGAACCGGCCCGCGAGAGCACCCCGGCGGCTATCGCGATCGTCCTCCTCACACTCGTCGAGGTGGTTCTGGTCGCGCTGTTCACGTACGGTCTCGTGAGCGGCTGGGGCTTCCCGCGACAGTACGCCTCCGGGGGCAACATGTTCCTCGGGAGCCTGCTCGCGGCGATGTTCATGAACCTCGCGTTCATTCTCGTCCTCTACCGCAAGGAGTTCCTCCCCGACGTGATGATCGTCAAGAAGCGACGCCGGAAGTGGGAGGACCTCTACATCCACGAGGAGGATGTCGATGGCGAGAAGCTGACCGACGGGATGGTCGACAACTTCAAACGCGCGGTCTATCCGTACTACAAACGATAACATGCCACTCGACGAAGACAAATATCCGGAACAGACAGGACGCAGGCGCTTCGTGAAGGGCGTGGTCGGGAGCGCGGCGCTGGCGAGCGTCGGGGCCGGGACCGCGGCCAGCATCAACACGGCGACCTCGGCACCCGGCGCCGGCGGCGGGACGACCGAGTTCGTCGGCATCGAACTGATCTCCGGGCCGGCACCCCGCGGGATGCCGATCGTCCCGATCGAGGTTACAGACGAAGGCGTCCTGCAGGGCAAGTGGCCCGAGGTACAGGAAGTCGACCAGGGCGGAAAAACTGTCACCGTTGCACAGGAGGACGTCGGCGGTGTCACGTACTCCTCGTCGTGGTTCCAGTACTGCGGCGTCCAGCAGTACAGCGGGACTGCGCCCGACATCGAGGCCAACAACGAGTTCCTGGTCAAGCCCGGGACCTACGACTGGCTCGGGGACCTGGAGACCGGCGAGCCGTTCACCGTCGACGACTTCTCCGACTACGAGGAGTGGACCAACGACTACGGTTCGCCCGGCGACGGCAAGCCGGGGATGGCCGACTGGCGCTCGACGGCCGACGGGCGGCCCATGCCGGTCCAGGTGCTCCGGAGTCCAGAAGTCCCGAAGCTGGCAAACGGCGAGGGCAAGTACAGCAGCCTGTCCGCCGACGTCCTGAGCTTCGTCGACGCGGCGACGGACGAGTCCTTCATCGCCTGGATGGACAAGTGCACGCACTTCTGTTGCGTGCCCGGCTACCGGACCAGCGACTTCAACAACGGCGGCGACAAGGTCTACTGTCAGTGCCACCAGTCCCTGTACGACCCGTTCAGTCCGGTCAAAGAACAGTTCGTCGCCCTGCCGCGGCCTAAGTAACAATGAGCATCGAACGCAAGGACGACCACGACCACGAAGCCTGGATGGAAGAGCGCGACCTGACCGCCCTGGAGTCGATCTACCTGTCGGTCCTCATCTGGTTCGACAGGCGACTGCGGATCGTCGACTACCTGGAGCTGCTGGAAGACCTCTACTACAAGGTCAACATGCAGATGCCCAAGAGCCACACAGAACAGTACAACCTGGACAACAAGTTCTGGTACTGGTATCCGCTGTACGCGCTCGGGTCCTTCTCGACGATCGCCTACGTCGTTGCCGCGATCAGCGGCGCGCTGCTCGGGTTCTACTACGCGCCGGCCGCCGGCGCCGCCGACGGGACGGCCTCGGTCGCCTACGAGTCCATCCTCTTCATCATGGGGGACCTGAATCTCGGGCTCTTCCTGCGCAGTCTGCACCGCTGGTCGGCCCAGATCATGGTCGCGGCGGTGTTCCTGCACATGCTCCGCGTGTACTTCACCGGGGCGTACAAGGAACCCCGCGAGCTCAACTGGATCATCGGCATCGTGCTCATCTCGCTGACGATGGTCTTCGGGTACTCCGGGTACCTGTTGCCCTGGAGTCAGCTCTCCTTCTGGGCCGGCCAGATCGGCGTCGAGATGAGCCTCTCGATCCCGCTGATCGGGGAGTACGTCGCACAGCTCCTCTTTGGCGGGTTCACCGTCACCCAGTCGACGCTCGTTCGGATGTACATCCTGCACGTCTTCCTGTTACCCTTCATCGTGACGACGGTGATCGCAATCCACATCGGCATCGTCTGGATGCAGGGCATCGCGGAACCCCACTGAGACCATGACCGACGACACCACCACCGACGAGACGGCCACGGATGGAGGCGAGCCGACACCGGACGGCAGCGGCATCGTTCCGCCGGACGACGAGACCCCGACCTGGAGCGAGCGAAAGCAACGCTCCCAGGGGCTTTCCCGGCTGACCTACGAGTACTTCGAGCGCGCGCGGCGGGAGGACCAGGACCTGCGCCAGCAGTCCAGCTACGTCGAGCGCGACGTGCTCGCGTTCCCGACCTGGCCCCACGAGATGATACGGAACCTCGCGCTGACGAGTTTCTTCGTCGGGATCATCCTCCTGCTCTCGGCGATTGTGCCGCCCCACCTGCCGGGGCCAGCCGACTCCGGGTCGACGCCGGCGATCATCCTGCCCGACTGGTATCTGTACTGGTCCTTTGGCTTGCTGAAGCTCGGGCCGCTGAACCCCGATCTCAGCCTGCTCGGCGGCCAGAAGCTGCTGGCCGACCGCACCTTCGGCGTGCTGGCGAACCTCGTCGTCGTCGGGATCATCGCAATCGTGCCATTCCTCAACAAGGGGAGCGCCCGGCGCCCGGTCGAACAGCCATTCTGGGCGGCTGTCGGCGTCATGGGCGTGGTCTTCGCGTTTACGATTGCGGCCATCTCGGTCAAGAACCTCCTGCCGATGGACCCACACCTCGCCTTTGATCTCACCTTCCTCGCGCCTGTCGTCTGTGGGACCATCGCCTACGCGGTGCTGAAGTCGATGCGGGAAGGCTACATGTTCACCCTGAACCGGCGGTACTACCGCCTCAGGCCGCCGAAATAGATGGGTGACGATCCCCCGGAATCGGCTGACGGGGGCGAATCCGATCGGTCACAGGACAGCGGACCACAGTCACGCGACGTGGTCGTCCCACTGCGCCTCTACAAGACTGTCACCGTCTTCTCGACGCTGTTTGCGGTCGCCTTTGTCCTCGGAGGGTTCGTCCTGATCGACGTGGCCACCGACAGGGCGACCGCCGACGTCTCGGAGATCGATCCCGTTCTGGCTATCCTCGGCCTCGCCGGAATCGTCGGCGGGGCAGCGATTTACGCGTTCTCGACGCGGTTCCGGGCCGAGGGAATGGGAAAGGCTAAAGACGAGTCCGACGAATCATCAGGCAATGGCTGACGAGTTCATCAAGGGCTTTGGCATCCTGACGACCGCCGGGCTTGGGTGGCTGATGATCGCCGCCACGTACAACACGCCGAGCTTCGACGGCGCCCAGCTCGTCGCACCGAACCCGGATCCTGCGACGCTCACGATGTACGAACAGCTCGCGATCGTCCTCAAGGACGCGCTGTTCTGGTTTGCCATCCTCGGCGCGCTGACCTTCTGGGTCGTTATCCCCGCCATCGAGCAGGCACGGGGAGCCCTCTCGGAGTAGGCAGCCAAGCACAATCCCTTTCCACCGCCCCTCCGTACGTCCGCTAATGTCGAAGTGTGACGTGTGTGGCGAGGAGGTGAGTATGCCGTACCAATGCCGGCACTGTGGCGGAACCTACTGTGCCGAGCACAGGCTGCCCGAGTCGCACAACTGCACGGGGCTAGAACACTGGGACGACTCCGGGGCCGTCTTCGATAGTGGCTTCGACGACTCCGTCGACACTGGCCGGTCGGGCTCGTCTGGCGGTGTGGCGGACCGGATCGGCATCGACACCGGTCCCGGCGGCCCGTTCGCGTACTTCCGGGGCAACATGACCTACACGTTCCTCGGGCTGATGTGGCTGACGTTCCTGGCGCAGTTCCTCGTCGGCTTCCTGCTCACGGGGACGTTCGATCCGTTCGCACACTCGGCGAACCCGACGTGGCGGGCCATCTTCGTCCTCGCGCCGGCCAATCCCGAGTACGTCTGGACGTGGGTCACCTCGATTTTCGCCCACGGTGGGTTCGGACACATCGCCATCAACAGCATCGTCATCTACTTCTTCGGCCGGCTGGTCGAGGACTACGTCGGCTCGAAGCAGTTCGCGTACCTGTTTCTCGTCAGCGGCGCCCTCGCGGGGCTCGGACAGATCGCGATCCAGGCAATCCAGGATCCCGGCGCGGCCGCGGGCGTCCTCGGCGCAAGCGGCGCCGGCCTCGCCATCATGGGCGTGCTGACGATCCTGAACCCTCACCTGCGGGTGTACCTCTATTTCATCCTCCCCATCCCGCTGTGGGTGCTGACCATCGGGTACGGGCTCATCAGCATCGTCGGCATCTTCGGCGGCGGGATCACCGGCGGCAACGTCGCCGACGCGGCCCATCTCATCGGCCTGCTCATCGGCCTCGTGTACGGACAGCGGGTCAAGGATCGGATCCGCGTCCCCGAGCAACTCCAGTTCGGCGCTGGACCGGGGGGCCCCGGCGGCCCCGGCGGTCCGAGACGCCGCGGCCCGTTCTGAGATGGAGATCGTTCGCCCCGAGTTCGACCCCGACGCCTCGCTGTCCCGCGAGGGGATGGAACGGCTCCAGGGCGACATCGCCGACGCCGCGGTCTTCGTCGACGACTTCGACTTCGAGACGTCGGCTGTCCGCGTCAGGGCTGGTGCCGGCAGCCGGCATGCGGGGGACGCGACCCAGACCCAGATCGGTGATGAGCACTCTGCTGGCACAGCTGACGAGGAGCCACTGGTCGCGGGCGTCGACCAGGCGTTCCGGGACGGGAACGCGATCAGCGCCGCTGTCGTCCTCCGGGACGACGAGGTGGTCGAGCGAGCCCACGCCGTCGAGCCAGTCGAGATTCCCTACATCCCCGGACTGTTGAGCTTCCGGGAGGGGCGGGCGATCCTCTCGGCGCTGTCGGCGCTCGAACACGAGCCGGACGTCGTCCTCGTCGACGGGAACGGCCGCATCCACTTCCGCGAGGCCGGGCTGGCGACACACGTCGGCGTGACCGTCGACGCCCCGACGGTCGGTGTCGCGAAGAACCTCCTCTGTGGCCGGCCCCGCGAGTCGCTGGCCGACCCCTTGCCCGAGGGTACCCGCGTCGCAATCGAGGCCGACGACGAGATGACCACGCCCGGGGGAACCGTCGTCGGCTACGCCGTCCAGACCCGCCAGTACGACTCCGACAGCCGGCACGTCAATCCCGTGTACGCCAGCCCCGGCCACCGCGTGGGCGCCGAAAGCGCGGCCGACATCGTCGAACAGTGCGCCGCGGGGTACAAGCTCCCCGAGCCGACGCGGCTGGCCGACAGCTACGCCGACGAGGTCAAACGCGGGACGACAGCCGACGAGTGAGCGCAAGGCTGTCGTCGGTACAGCCCTAGCTGTCAGTCGATGCCCTCAGTACGCACGCTCCTCCGGGCGATATCGGTGCTCGGGTTGCTCGCAGGCGTCGTGCACCTCCTGCTGCCCAAGCAGTTGCTCTCGACGGCCAGGATGGCCTACGACCGGGTGCTCGCCGTGGATTTCGAACCGCGAACGAACGCCACGCGCCGTGTCAGACTCGTTGGCCTCCTGTTCCTGATTGTGTCACTCCTCGTCGCCGCGTTCCAGTGCCGTAGGTGAGCGTCCTGTCCATCGCTGCCGGGCGGCCCCGAAGCCGGGAGCGTCGCTATCCGTCGCCAGACGACGCGTTGTGGGACACCGAGACGTCGACGGTCGTCGCGTCGATCGCGTACTCGCGGACGTCACACGCCTGGGTGAGGAACACGTGGTCGACGCGGCGGGCGTCGACCAGTGGCCGTCGAAACTCACCGTTCAGGAGCCGCTCGTAGGTCTCCGAGCCCGGCTCGGCGTTGAAGTCGCCGACGGCAATCGCGGGGCGGTCGGCCGGCAGAGCGTCATCGACGGAGCTTATAAGCCGGGGCGCCGTCGACTCGGCCATGACAGACGAGACGGCACTCATCACTGGCACCTCCTCGGGTGTCGGCCGGGCGACGGCCCGCCTGTTCACCGAGGAGGGCTGGACAGTCTACGCGACCGCACGCGAGGAGAGCGACCTCGACGGCCTCGACTGCCGGACGGACACGCTCGACGTCACCAGCGGCGAGGACATCGACCGCGTCACGGACCGGATCGTCGAGGAGACAGGGCGAATCGACTGTCTGGTCAACAACGCCGGCTACGGCCAGTACGGACCCCTGGAGGACATTCCGACCGACGAACTCCACCGGCAGTTCGACGCGAACGTCTACGGCCCCCACCGGCTGGTCCGCGCGACGCTCCCGCACATGCGCGACCGCGAGGAGGGGACGATCGTCAACGTCTCGAGCGTCGCCGGCCGGATCGCGTCGCCGGGCAGCGGGGCCTACAGCGGCTCGAAGTTCGCCCTGGAGGCGATGAGCGACGCGCTTCGGGGGGAACTGGCGGCGTTTGGAATCGACGTGGTGCTGGTCGAACCCGGCCCCGTCGAGACTGAATTCAGAGAGCGTGTGACCGCCGAGCTCGACGACGGGCTCGAACGCCGCCCGGACTACGAGTGGGTGTACGACATCATCGAGGACGCTGGCCTGCTCGCGGGCGGGGCGCCCCTCGCGGTCGAACCGGAGGCGGTCGCGTCGGTCATCCACGACGCCGCAAGCGTCACCGATCCCGATCCCCGATACCCCGTCGGCCGTGCCGCGAAGTACGCCCTGTCCGCCCGCTTCCTGCCGGATCGCGTCCGCGACGCCGTCTACCGTCTCGTGGGTCGGCTGGCCTGAACCGGACTGGCGTCCGGCTTCTCGCGCCCCTCTGTCAGTGGTCGTCGAACTATCAAGCTTTGCCGCTCCGGGGTGTCAGCAGCCAGAAGACGGCCGTCAGACCAGTCAGGCCGGCGAGGACGAGAAAGCCCACGTCGAACAGCCCGGCGTCGGCGAACAGCCCGATCATCGTCGACCCCGTCGCGCCGATTCCGAAAAAGAGCGTCCGCAGAAAGCCCCAGCCAGTGCCCTGGATCGACCGGGGGAGTTCCCGGACGATGTAGGCACTCACGAGCGGCCCGACGGCGATACGGATCCCGAGGAGGGGGACGAGTATCGCCAGGACGAGCCGTCCTCCGAGGGCGGGGAGGACCGCGAGCGTCCCCGTCGCCAGCAGGATGACCAGGAGAATCATCCGGCGTTCGCCGTACTGGTCGGCCGCGTGGCCGGCGACTGGCTGGGTGACGACGCCGACGACGAACAGCAACCCGAACAGGAGCGCAGCGAACCCCTGGTCCAGCCCCTTGACCTCGACCAGGTAGGTCGGGAGGAAGGCGACGAGCCCCTGGTAGGTGAATATGAAGGGGAGGAAAACGCCGCTTGCGAGCAGCACGGAGCGGTCGGTGAGCGCCCCGAGCGTGCGCCGGATCGTCTCGCCGGCGGAGAGGCGGTCGTCCCCGGCGGTCGAGGCGGCGGGCGGTACCACCCGCCAGAGTCCGAGGGCGATCAGGAGCAAAAGTGGCAACAGCCACGCGACTGCGAGCCGCCAGCCCCACCGGGCGGCGATCGCCGTGCCGACGTAGGGCAGCGTCGCCGCCCCCAGACTTCCGGCGGCGAAGGTCACCGCGTAGGCGGTGCTGTCGGCCTCCGGGTAGGTTCGCGAGAGGAGCATGTCCCGGGGCGTCCCGAACAGGCCGGCGGCGATACCAAAGAGGGCACACGCGAGCAGAAAGAGGGGAAAGACCGGCGCGACGTAGAATGCCCCGAAGCTGAGCGCGGACAGGGCCGCGCCGCCGACGAGGAGCTTGCGCTCGCCGACCCAGTCGGCCGTGACCCCGCCCGGGAACTGCAGGCTGGCATAGAGGAGCCAGAGCACCGTCAGCGCAAAGCCCGTGTTCGCATTGTCGACGGCGAAGTCGACTTTGATCTGGGGGAGAAGCGCCGGCAACACGACCCGGAAGCCGCTGAGAACCAGCCACCCGACGGCCACGACGAGCAGGGTCCAGCCCCGCCCCTCGCCGCGCAACCCGTCGACAGTCCGGCGTATCGTGGCCAGCATTGAACCAGAGTGAGAAACGGCGAGCGAAGCGAGCCGTCTACAGCAGGTCCTCGACGTGGTCGGCGACTTCCTCGGGCGTGTCACCGACGGGGACGCCGACGGACTCGAGGGCGTCGATCTTCGACTGTGCGGTGCCGGTGCCCGACCCGGAGACGATGGCGCCGGCGTGGCCCATACGCTTGCCCGGCGGTGCGGTGCGGCCGGCGATGAAGCCCGCGACGGGCGTGTCCATGTACTCGCCGATGTAGCGGGCGGCCTCCTCCTCGTCCTCGCCGCCGATCTCGCCACACATCACGACGGCGTGGGTATCGGGATCGGCCTCGTACAGCTCCAGGGCGTCGATGAAGTCCGTCCCGATGATGGGGTCACCGCCGATGCCGACGGCCGTCGACTGTCCGAGCCCGCGGTCGGTGAGGTTGTCCACGACCTGGTAGGTCAGCGTCCCGGACCGCGAGACGAGCCCCACGTTGCCCGACGAGAAGATGTTTCCCGGCAGGATGCCGAGTTTGGCCTCGCCGGGGGTGATGATGCCGGGGCAGTTCGGTCCGATCATGTAGGTGTCGGTCTCGCCGAGCTTGCGGTAGACGGTGCTCATGTCCTGGGTCGGGATGCCCTCGGTGATCGCGACGACCAGATCGATTGGGGCGTCGAGCGCCTCGAATAAAGCGTCTGCGGCGAAGGCCGGCGGAACGAACACCACCGATGCGTCGGCGTCTTCCTCGCGCGTGGCGCGGTCGACGGTGTCGTAGACGGGGACGCCGGCAACCTCCTTGCCGCCCTTGCCGGGGACGGCGCCCGCGACGACGTTGGTCCCGTACTCGAGCATCTGCTCGGTGTGGAACTTGCCCTCGCCGCCGGTGATGCCCTGGACGACGACGCGGGTGTCGTCGTCGACGAGTACAGTCATTCTTTCACCTCCGCGCCGGCAAGCGAGACGGCAGCCTGGACGGCGTCTTCGAGCGTTGCCTCCACCTGAACGAGGTCCGTGTTGAGAATCTCCATGCCTTCCTCCGATTTCGTGCCCGCGAGCCGGACGACGACCGGCTTCGGGATCTCCTCGAACTGCTCCAAAGCGTCGTTGATGCCGTTTGCCACCTCGTCGCCCCGCGTGATGCCCCCGAAGATGTTGAACACGACGGCGTCGACGTTCTCGTCGGAGAAGACCATATCCAGGGCGTTGGTGACGCGTTCGGCCTTCGCGCCGCCGCCGATGTCGAGGAAGTTCGCGGGCTCGCCGCCGTAGTAGTCCACGAGATCGAGCGTCGTCATCACCAGCCCCGCCCCGTTGCCGATGATGCCGACGTTGCCAGAGAGGCGGACGTAGTCGAAGCCGTACTCGTTGGCCTTGGCCTCGAGGTCGTCCTCGGCGGCCTCCTCCTCCATCTCGGCGAGGTCCGGGTGACGAAAGAGCGCGTCGTCGTCGACGTTCATCACGGCGTCGGCCGCGATCACCTCGTCGTCGGACGTGACCATCAGCGGGTTGATCTCGGCGTCGCTGCCGTCGTTGTCGTCCCAGAGCTGGTAGAGCGTGGTGAGAATCGAGGCGACGTCGCCGGCAACCGTGCGGTCGACGCCGGCGTCGTAGACCGCCTTGCGAGCCTGATAGGGGTGCATCCCGAATGCGGGGTCGACGTGTTCCCGCGCGATGGCGTCGGGATCCTCCGCAGCGACCTCCTCGATGTTGACGCCGCCCCGGGTGGAGACCATGGCGACGGGCTCGCCCTCGCCGCGGTCCATCGTCACACCGACGTACAGCTCGTTCGTGAAGTCGACGGCCGCCTCGACGAGGACGCGGTCGACGTGGTATCCCTTGAGGTCCATGCCGATAATCGACTCGGCAGCCTCGCGGGCCTCGCTCTCGCTCTCGACGAGTTCGATCCCGCCCGCCTTGCCCCGCCCCCCGACGTGTACCTGCGCCTTGATGGCACACGGGTAGCCGACGTCCTCGGCGGCCGCGACAGCCTCCTCGACTGTCGACGCGAGCGCCGAGTCCGGCGTCGGAATCCCGGCCTCAGAGAACACCTGCTTTGCCTGGTACTCGTGCAATCTCATTGTAGACGTGGAGGGTACTTTCCCCGAACGCAAGTTAGTACTGTCGAAAGCGCGAGAGCAGTCACGTCCACAAGGCGAGGCGCTTCCAGAGCAGAGGGCATACAGTAGCTAGAGGAAGCGACCGTCCTGTCTGCTGGAAGGATTTTTACTTGTTGACCCATCAGTATACCCATGCTGCGTCGAACCGACTCGGAAGGCGGCGGTTGTCGATATCTCAGCCGTCGACAGTGGCTGGCGATGCTGGGTGTAGGCGGCGCGGGGAGCCTGGCTGGTTGTGGAGCCCTGCTCGGTGGCAACGATGGTGAGACCCCGGACGACGGGACTCCGAACGAAACAGGATCCGGTGATGGGGGGGACGATCTGAGCGGGGATGTTGACGAACTCCCGGCAGTTTCTGGCACGTACGATACCGTCACCTCGGCGGGCTTCGAGACACTGAACCCGCTGTACAACACGTCCGCCGGCGCCGGGACGGCGATCGGCCGGACGCTCGACCAGGGGTACACCTTCGACGCGGACAGTGAGTACTTCCCGCTGGTGTACGACATGTCGACCGATGGCGGCGAGGTCTGGGTCTTCGACGTTCGCGAGGGGCTGGAGTTCAGCGACCCGTACGGCCAGGTGGACGCCGAGACGTTCGTCTACCAGATCCAGCAACTCCACCAGAGCGACTGGGCCAACACCGCAAGCAGCGCCGAGTGGACCGACGTCACCGTCGAACAGACCGGGGAGTACGAGTTCCAGGCGGAGTTGCCGAACCCGCAACTGCTCTGGCCCGAGAGCTTCGACCCGCTCGAATACCCGATCCCGGTCGACCTCGTCGAGCCGTACGTCGAGGAGGAGGACGTCGAGGGCCTCCAGCAGGACGAGGAGCTGCTCGAACTCGGGTTCACCGGCAACCTCGGCCAGTACGTCCTCGAGGAGTGGACGCGCGGGTCCGGCGTCGAGTACACACGCAACGGCGACTACTACGTCCAGGACATCGAGGAGGGCCCCGAACTGTTCGAGGGTGCGCCGTACTTCGAGGGGGGGTCGATCAGCGTCGTCGAGGAGCAGGCCTCGCGGCTCGGCGCACTCCAGACCGGCGAGGCGGACGCAGCAGGTATCCCACCCGAACGCTTCGCGGAGTTCGACGACAATTCCGACGTCGACGTCCTGCAGATTCCGCAGCCGTTCAACGAGATACTCTCGGTCAACATGCGGGACAACGGGTGGAACGCGGGTCCAGGGAACCTCTTTCGTGTCGTGGAGTTCCGGCAGGCGCTGGCCTGTGCGATCAACAAGGAGGAGCTCATCGCCGGCATCTTCCGCGGGCTCGCGGAGCCACACTTCACGTGGCAGCCCCGGTTCTCGCGCTTCTATCCCGGCGACGACGCGGTCCGGCAGTTCGGGGTCGGCGACCTCTACGGCCGCGAGGTGGCCCGGGACTTCGCAGGCGAGGCCCTCGAGGGGTTCGAGTTCGACTACCGGTTCGACGGCGACGCGCTGATCGGCCCCGACGGCGATCAGGTCGCCCTCGACCTCTATCACAGTGCCGGTCAGGAGACGGAGCAACTCGCTGCGGAGTTCATCGCACAGGAACTGGGCGAGAACCTCGGGATCGACGTGGCCATCGAGGCGATCGACGGCACGCGGTTCGCACAGGAGTTCTGGCGCGCGACCCCGCCCGAGGACCCGCCCGAGGACCCCGACCTGGGCGAGTCGTGGGCGGTCAGCCCGAACAACCCCGGCCCGCGACAGGTCACGTCGAACGAGGTCTGGGACATGTCGCTCGTGTTCGGGTTGAACACCTTCCCGATGAACCCGCTCACGAACACGACATTCTTCGACGGGCCGGACGCGTTCTACAACCCCGTCGGCTACTACCCGGAGTTCGACGCCGAGGGGCTGTGGCAGGACGCGAGGGAGGCCACGAGTGTCGACCAGCTCGAGGATATCCTCGAGGAGTTCTTCGTGCAGATCGCAGAGGAACAGCCGTACATCTTCCTCGTGTTCACCGACAGCCTGGTCGGGTACAACCCGGACCTGGTCGGGCCGATCGAGAACTTCCACAACGGCTGGAACCAGCCCGCGTGGCACTTCGAGGGCTGACAGCTCGACGATGGGGCTCACAGGGTACATCGCCGCACGGGTGGCCTGGGCCGCGGTAGTCTCACTCGTCATCGTCACGCTCACGTTCGTGCTGATGGCGGCAGCGCCGAACCCGGATATTCAGGAGGCGGCCACGCAGGCGGCACTGCAGGGCGGCGACCCCCAGGAGGCAGTCGAGCGCGAGCGCGAACTGCGTGGCCTCGACGAACCGTTGCACGTCAGGTACCTCGACTTCCTCAGCAACATCTACACCCTCAACTGGGGGTGGTCCGAACACCGCAGTCAGCCGGTCGTCGAAGCCTTGTCGGAGGGGATCTACTACACCGCGCAGTATTCGATTCCCTGGACGATACTGACGGTCCTGATCGGCCCGCTCGTGGGGGTCTACTCCGCCGCGAACATGTACAGCTGGCGCGATCACACCGCGACGGCGTTTGCCTTCTTCGGGTACGCGATCCCGAACTTCTTTTTCGGGATCATCCTGCTGTTGCTGTTCGGGGTCTGGCTCGACTGGATTCCGGTGGTCTATCAGCCCGACGTCCCGGTGTTCAGCCTCGAAAACGCGAGACAGCTTGCGGTCCCAGTGTTCGTCCTCGTCACGGGCTCGATCGGTGCGACCATGCGCGTCTCCCGCAACGAGTCCGCCGAGTTCCAGAACGCCGACTTCATGAAGACGGCCAAGGCCAAGGGCGTCTCACCGCTTCGCGCCTACGCCTATCACGTCATGCGCCCGACGCTGGTGCCGCTGTCGACGACGCTGGTCAGCCAGTTGCTCGCGATCTTCCTCGGCTCTTCGCTGCTCGTCGAGGTCGTGTTTGGCATCCCCGGGCTGGGCCGACTCACGTTCAACGCGCTCGTCGCACAGGACACGAACCTCGTCCTGGGATCGACGCTCGTCTTTACCTTCATCGCGGTCCTCGGGAACCTGCTCGAGGATCTCGTGTTCACCGTGCTCGACCCGCGGATCAGCTACGAGGACAGATAACCATGGCCACACAGAAACCGGATCGGTTCGACGAAGTCGACTGGGACGGGGTCGCCGGTTCGACCGGCTTCGATCCCTCGATCAACACGAAGCTGACCCTGGCGACGGCCGTCCCCCTGCTGGCGCTGGGCCTCTACGATTGGCTGTTTGTCGGCGAGCGCGAGACGACATTCGAGGGGCTTGGCGCCGATCTCGGCCTGTCGGGGTCGTTCGAGACTGTCGGCCTGACCCACGACATCTCTGGACTCGACTACGTGTTCGGGGTCACGCTCCTGCTCTTTCTGTTTTATCTGGTCTTGCCCCTCTACCAGAACCCGAAGATGACGCGATACTACTGGGACGAGTTCAAGCGCAACCGTCCGGCAGTCGTGAGTCTCGGCTGGCTGCTCGTCGTTTTCGTGGGCGGCCTGTTCGGCCCACTCGTCCTCAATGCGCCACAGCAGGACGTCCTCGCGGGACACCAGCCGCCCGTGTTCACCTCGATCGACGCGGCCAACGTCGCCCAGTGTGTCGGCGAGGTCCGGGGCGGCACCTGTCACGGCACCTGGGAGTACCCGCTAGGTACCACGAAGGGTGGAAAGGGCGTCTTCACGTCTGTCGTCTACGGGATGACGATCAGCATGCAGATTGCCTTCGTCACGACGACCATCGTCGCCGGCATCGGGATCACCTTCGGCACGGTCAGCGCCTACGCTGGCGGCTGGGTCGACGAGACGCTCATGCGCTTTGTCGACATCGTGCTCTCCTTTCCGACGCTGCTCATGTTCCTCCTGATCCTCTACATCTACGGCGCGGGGCTGGCGATGTTCATTCTCGTGTTTTCGCTGTTCGCGTGGGGCGGGACCGCGCGGTACGTTCGCAGCAAGGCGCTGTCGGTCTCGGAGGAGGAGTACGTGAAAGCGGCCAAACTCAGCGGCGCGAGTACTTTCAGAATCGTCCGGCGACACGTCGTCCCGAACACGGCGAGCAGCATCATCACCCAGCTGACGCTGCTCATTCCGGGATTCCTGCTGGCCGAGGCACAGCTGGCGTTTCTCGGGCTCGGCGACTCCGAGCTCCCGTCGTGGGGACAGCTGATCTCCGCCGGGCGTAGCGATCTGGCGTTCGCACCGTGGATCGTGCTGGTGCCCGGGTTCGTTCTGTTTCTCACGATTCTCGCGTTCAACTTCCTCGGTGACGCGCTGCTCGACGCACTGAACCCGCAGGCGGAGGCCGAGTCCGAACAATGACGGGCGACGACCGGCTGCTCACAGTCGAGAATCTCACCACGACCTTCGCAACAGACGCCGGACGTCTCGTCGCAGTCGACGGGATCGACTTCGACGTCTGCGAGGGGGAGACGGTGTGTATCGTCGGCGAGTCGGGCTCCGGAAAGACGGTCGCCACCGAGTCGATCACCCGGCTGGTGAAAGAGCCTCCGGGGACCGTCACGGGATCGGTCCGCTTCCGGGGCAGGGATCTGCTCGAGATGGACGACGAACAGCTCCGGAGCGTCCGGGGGAACAAGGTCGCACACGTCTTCCAGAACCCCCAGGATGCGATGAACCACTGTTACACCGTCGGCTGGCAACTCGTCGAGGCGATCCAGGTCCACGAGGACCTGTCCGACGAGGCGGCCAGAGCACGCGCAATCGACCTGCTCGACAGGGTCGGCATCGCAAACGCCAGCGTCCGGTTCGACGACTACCCGCACGAACTCTCCGGCGGTCAGAAACAGCGGGTGATGATCGCGATGGCGCTCGTCGAGAGCCCGGACCTCCTCGTCGCCGACGAACCGACGACGGCCCTGGACGTGACGGTCCAGGCCCAGATTCTCGATCTCCTCGCCGAACTCCAGGACGAGTACGGCATGGGGATACTCTTCGTCACGCACGACCTGGGCGTCGTCGCCGAGATCGCGGATCGGGTCGTGGTGGTGTACGCCGGGAAGGTGATGGAACGCGGGAGCGTCCTCGACATCTTCGAGCGCCCCTCTCACCCGTACACGCGGGCACTGATGCGGTGTCTGCCCGGGACGAGTGGACCCACCGGCGGCATCCCCGGCGGGCTGCCGGATCCGACCGACCCGCCGGAGGGGTGCCGGTTCGCGCCCCGATGCGAGCACGCGGTCGGAAGTTGCTGGGGTGGCGACCAACCCGAAGAGATCGAGGTCGAGCCGGGCCACCGGGTCTCGTGTGTCCACTACAGAGGAGGGACCGACAGTTCCGTCGTTCGGGCCGAAAAGCTGGGTACACCTGGTGAGGCGCGATCCACCGATGACTGAGGAGCCGCTCCTCTCGGTTCGCGGGCTGAAAAAGCACTATCCCCTCACCGAGGGGGTTCTCTCGCGGCGGGTCGGCCTCGCGAAGGCCGTCGACGGGATCAGCTTCGAAATCCACCGCGGCGAGACGCTGGGCCTGGTCGGTGAGTCGGGCTGTGGGAAGTCGACGGCCGCGAGGTCGATCGTTCGTCTCGAGGAACCCACGGACGGCGAGGTGATCTTCAACGGCGGCAGCCGTGACAGAGCGACCCGCGACGCAGACGGCGCTCATCCCAACGACGTCACCCGGTTCGACGACGACGAGCTGACGGCGTTTCGCCGGGACGCCCAGATGATCTTCCAGGACCCGACCTCCAGTTTCGATCCACGAATGTCGGTCGGCAACTCGATCGCCGAACTGTTGCTCGTCCACGGGATGACAGACAGTGCGCGCCGTCGCGCCATCGTCGACGACCTGCTCGAACGAGTGGGCCTCTCGGCGGAGGACTACGACCGGTACCCACACGAGTTCTCGGGCGGACAGAAACAGCGTCTCGCCCTCGCTCGTGCGCTCGTGTTGAACCCTGATCTCGTCATCGCCGACGAACCGGTGTCGGCGCTGGACGTCTCGATCCAGGCCGAGGTTCTCTCTCTCATCGACGACCTCCAGGCGGAGTTCGGACTGTCGCTCCTTTTCATCAGTCACGACATGTCGGTCATCCGCTCGGTGTGTGACCGGGTCGCAGTCATGTATCTCGGCGAGATCGTCGAGGTCGGCGGGGCCGAGGAGATATTCGCGAACCCGCAGCACCCGTACACCGAGGTGCTGCTGTCCTCTATTCCCACGCCGGACCCGCGAACCGAAGGGGAGGGAATCGAACTGACGGGGTCCGTCCCGAGCCCCACCGACCCACCGGACGGCTGCCGGTTTCACACCCGCTGTCCCAGGGTGGTCCAGCCCTCCGGGGTGGACCTCGACCAGGGGACCTGGCGCAGGCTGCTGACCTTCCGTCACCGGGTGGAGACGGGTGACATCAACAGCGCGAAGCTCCGGGAGAACGCGCTGGCCGAGGAGCGCTCCGCCGACAACGGGCCATCCGACGGGGCGGTCAAGCAACAGATCAGAGCCGAGTTCGACCTCCCGGAGACGTTGCCGGACCCGGACGCCGAACGGACACTCGATCGGGCACTCGACAGCATCGTCGCCGACGACGTCGACGGGGCCGCCGATCTGCTCTCGACCGAGTTCGTGACACCCTGTGAGGAGACAGCCCCGGAGTGGACCGACCACGGGAGCGGCCACGGGTCGGCGTGTATCCGGCACGACCCGGAGATACCGTCCTGGGACAACTGATTTTTGTCCGTGTGACAAACACCACCGTAATGAACCTTTCAGACGATCCGGAATTCGTCACGCTCCAGCCCGACCAGCCGTTCTTCGAGACGGTGTACACAGCGGCGCCGCTGGTGATTGTCGGGACACGCGAGGCCGACGGCTCGGAGAACTTGGCTCCCAAGCACATGGCCATCCCCCTCGGGTGGGGGGGCTACTTCGGGTTCGTCTGTACGCCGGACCACGGCACCTACCGGAACGCCGAGCGGACGGGCGTGTTCACTGTCAGCTACCCCAGGCCGGAGAACGTACTCGAAGCAAGTCTGGCTGCCGCCCCCCGTGATGCAGAGGGTTCGAAACCGTCACTCGCCGAAGTCGAAACCGTGGACGCCGACGCCGTCGACGCGCCTGCTGTGGCGGACACCTACGCGGTGCTGGAGTGCGAACTCCAGCGGACTATCGACGGGTTCGGGGACGGACGGCTCGTCGCCGGTGAAATAATCGCCAAGCACGTCCACACCGACGCCTACCGCACTGACGACACCGAGCCGGAGGCGCTGCTGGAGCGGGCGCCGGTTCTGGCGTACCTCTATCCGGATCGCTTCGCCAGCGTCGGCGAAACGCACGCATTCCCGTTTCCGGAGGGGTTCCAGCGATGACCGTCTCCGGTGAGAACGCTCCCGTCGAAGACGAGATCGGAACGTGGGTCGAGTCCCATCAGGACAGGCTGGGCGAGTCCCTTCTCGACCTGGTCGAAATCGAGACACCCACAGAGAACCCCGAACGGTTCGACCGGTTTTTCGACCGCCTGGGGAGTGATTTCGAGGCGGCAGGCTTACAGACCCGCCGTGTCCCCGGGGAAGAGACGGCCGGGTGGCTGGAAGCCTGGTCGCCAGCCCACAGGGAGGACAGCGAGATCCAGCTCGTGCTCGGGCACGCGGATACCGTCTGGCCGCTGGGGACCGTCGACGACGACCCTCCGGAGATTCGAGGGGACGTACTCGAGGGGCCTGGCTCGCTCGACATGAAGGGCGGGCTGACCCAGCTCGTCTTCGCGCTCCGGGCCCTCGATGCGGTCTCGGCCGAGCCGTCGCTGCCGGTCCACGTTCTCGTCTCCAGCGACGAGGAGATCGGGAGCCCCGAATCCAAACCGCGCATCGTCGAGCTGGCCAAACAGGCCAACCGGGTGTTCGTGCTCGAACCCGCGAGCGGCCCGGAGGGGGAGATCAAGATCGCCCGGAAGTCGGTCGGCCGCTTCACGGTCTCGATCGCGGGTGAAGCCGCCCACGCCGGCCTGGAACCGGAGGAGGGCGCCAGCGCGACGGAGGAGCTCGGATCCGTCATTCACCGGCTGCACGAACTCACTGACGTCGAGGCGGGGGTCACGGTGAACGTCGGAGAGGTGGAGGCGGGCCTGCGGTCGAACGTCGTCGCGCCGGAGGCCCGGGCGGATGTCGACGTACGCGCCCCGACCGAAGCGGCCGCGAGGGCCGTCGAGGCGGAGATTCGAGGGCTCGAGGCCGTGACGCCGGGCACCGAGCTGACGGTCGACGGCGGGTTCGGACGGCCCCCAATGGAGCCGACCCCGGGCAACCGGTTGCTCTGGGAGCGGGTCCGGACGATCGGGCGACGGCTCGGTCTGGCGCTGGAGGGAACCCACTCGGGCGGGGGCAGCGACGGGAACGACGCCAGTCAGCACGCGCCCACGATCGACGGGTTCGGCGCGGTCGGCGATGGTGCGCACAAGACCTACGAGTACGTCAAACTCGATGCGCTCGCAGACCGGGTCCACCTCCTGGCCGCGTGTCTGTGTGACGAACCACTTCCACCTGAACCGGAACAGGAACGGAGGGATCACTCATGAGAGCGGACATTCACACGGCCGTCACGCGGATCGCGTCTCTCGGGGACCGCCAGTACGACACCGAAATCCGTTCGAAGAAAGACTGGGCGACCGGCGATTACGTGCTCGCCCGCGTCATCGAACGGCCGGACCCGGATGTCCGATCCGAGAACCCGCAGGGCCGGCGTATCGAGGTGATGGAGGGCGAGACGATCGTCGGTGCGCTGGGGACCCGACGGGCGACTCGCGGGTTCGTCGGCGGCTGGCGTGACGTAGCGGACGATGGCCGCATGGACGT
This sequence comes from Haloarculaceae archaeon, assembly GCA_036626435.1. Classification (GTDB taxonomy): domain Archaea; phylum Halobacteriota; class Halobacteria; order Halobacteriales; family Haloarculaceae; genus SW-9-67-25. The sequence goes on from JAZKRS010000040.1 coordinate 19,028, forward strand.
CCTGACAGGGGGAGGCGTCATCGGCCGGGTCACGTCGACCTCGCCGTTCAGCCGGACGCCGATCAAGACTAGATACGAAGGCCACGTCGTCATCGACGGCGAAGTCGTCCGGATGCAAGATCACGGGCTGGAGGCCGAGTCACCGAGCCTCACGACACCGGTGGTACTCGTCTTCGGGACGAGCATGTCGGCCGGGAAGACGATGAGCGGTCGCGTGATTACCCGCATTCTCGTCGAGAATGGGTACAGCGTGGCTGCCTGCAAGCTGACTGGGGCGGGGACGTACGACGACGCGCTCTCGATGGGCTCGGCGGGCGCCGACCTGATCTACGACTTCGTCGACGCGGGCCTGCCGACGACAGTCGTTCCCGATGACACCTTCCGAACCGCGATCCGGTCGCTCCTCGGGCACCTGCAGGGGGCGGACGTCATCGTGGCCGAGGTCGGCGCCAGTCCGCTCGAACCGTACAACGGGGAGACAGCAGTCGACCTGATCGACGATCAGATCGCATTCACCGTTCTCTGTGCGTCAGATCCCTACGCAGTCGTCGGGATCGAGGAGGCGTTCGGGCGCTCGCCCGACCTCGTAGCGGGGATTGCGACGAACACGACTGCCGGGATCGACCTCGTCCAGCAGCTCACCGACTATCCGGCGCTGAACCTGCAACTCGAGGAGGCCAAAGCGCCACTCGAGGATATGCTCTTGACCGCGCTCGCCTGAATACATAAGCACGTAGCGCCGCTACCTGAAGCTATGGCCCCGCCGTCGGCAGAGGAGTTCACCGCCAGGTTCGGCGACCTCTCCCCGGAGGAGCAGGCGGTATTCGTGGCCGACCTGCTGTCTGCGCGTGGCTGGCAGACCGACTGCGACGGCCGTTGCATCGTCGCGTCTGCGGGGGGCCACACCAGACACATCTCGGTTGGCACCGCGCAACAGAACGTTGACGAGATCGTGTACGTGCCGTCCCGGATCGAGCGACTCGTCTCACTGCTCCCGGGACGTGGGAGGAGAGCCCGTAGCCGCCGCGCAGATGCCACACTTGTCTGTCCGCGGGACCTGCACGAGCAACTCGTCCACGCTATCGACCACGAGCAAGCGAGAGCCCTCTACCGCGACCACTTCGGCGCGACGTTCGACGTCGACCGCGATTCGAGCGCCCGTAAGCGTGACTTGCCGTCTCCTCGAGTTGCCGTCCTGGCGGTTCTCACCGTTCTCCTCGCCACCGGAGCGGCGGCGCTACTCGCGGGCTCCGTCCCGGGCAGTGGGCTGACAGGACAGGACGCTGCCAGCACTCCGACCGGCGCCGAACCGGAGGCGGATTCCGTCACCGGCCAGCAGATTGACGACTCCGCGGCCACGGACGGGCTGACCCCGACACCGCACCCCCAGACCGAATTCTCGTCTGAGACCGTTCGAGAGATCGACAGTCTCGTGCAGGCACACGAGCGGGTACTCCGGGAGACTCCGATGCAGATGCGCGCGACGTTCCGTGGGCCGCGATTTCTCACCGGCTTCGATACGCGACGTTCGGGCTACGATCCGGACGACGAAGCCTCGATCAGCATCTGTGCCGAATCCGACTCACAGTATCATGTCGTCCAGCGGACGGAGTTCGGGGGGCCCGACGTCACGAGCGTCAATGCGAGCATCGAGCGCTTCGCCGACGGCGCGTTCGAGTACAGACGCATCCGACGGGATGGCGAACTGGAGTACGGACGCCAGCCGGTGTCCGACGCCAGGGACGTCTCCGAAACTGCACAAAACGCGTCCAGACAGCTCCTGTTCCGGTACCTGAACACGACAGAGCGCCGGGTCACGACGGGTAGAAACGTCGGCGACCCTCGCTACCGACTCGTCGCGACCGGACGGGCGCTGGGGCTGGACCACGACGTCCGCGACTACCACGCTACCGCATTCGTTCGACCTGACGGGTTCGTCACCGACCTGCGCGTCTCCTATACCCACCCGGGTACCCAGGCGCTGGTTCAGGTGACGGTCGAACACGACACCGCCTGTACCACCGCCGTTCCCGGCTGGTACGACGAGGCGCGCACTGACGTCCGCAGGCGACCGTGATTGGCCCGGCGAGAGCAACCTGTTCGCCGAGCGATCCGTCGGCGCAGGCCTGCCGACAAAGAGAGGGCAGTCAGGTTCGGGACAGAACCCCGCTCAGGCGGGGTATCAGACGTTCGTATCCAACGATATACACGCCGGCATAGAGGGCGAGGGCACCCATGAAGAGATACCAGAGGCCGAGCATCTCCCCGCTCGTCAGGTCTGCGAGAGCGAACTGTTCGCTGATCACGCCAACTGTCGTGAGCACACCGAACAGTGCCGCTTCGAAAGCTACAGTGATCGCCTCTTCTGCGAGTGCGAGGAGCGCTTCTCTCATGCCGACATTACGGTCCCCACTCGTACAAATATGTTGTGAGACGGCCGCCCAACCGGCACGCGCAGAAAGAAAGCCATAATACGGTGGATTCGAACCATCGGACATGTCTCATTCGTCGGCTGTCGATTACGCCAGACGTGCAAAGCAGGGCGTTCTTCTCGGAGTCTGCCTGTTTGCAGCAGGGGCAGTCGGGGAGTTCGTCGGACACAGCTATCTGAACAATCTCCCCGGCTGGGAGCAGACGCTGCTGTTCGATTCGATGGTTCTCGGGATACTCGTCGCACTCCTGAGCCTGCTCGTGTTCGGTGTCGTTCTCCCTCTCACGAGCTAGTATCCGACGGATGCATTTTATACGCGACAGTCACAAAGCTACCCCAGCAACGCATGAGTGATTCGGTTCTGCTGGTCTGTGCCGATGCCGGGATACGAGTGCGGGTGCGGGACGCGCTCGCGGACGCGACGGGGCCGGGCGTGACAGTCACGACGGCGACACGGCCTGCCGAGAGAGACGCCCGCTGTGTGGTCGGTGTCCCTGGGGATGACCCGACGGGATTCACGAGGCGACTCGCCGAGCGCGCGAGTGCCCCGGTCATCGTCTTCGGGTCGGTCGGTGACGAGGCGACCGACGTGCTCGCGGCGGGGGCTGACGACGTGGTGGCCCGTGACGACGGGGCTGAGGCGGTGCTGGCGCACCGGATCGCCCAGATCACGGACGCGCCGACAGCGAGGGGCATGGCGGCCGACGGTGGCGGGGCCGCGACGGCTGGCACACCACCTGGGGACGCCGTGGCGTCACTCGAACGCATGGCGGACGGGTTCCTCACACTGGACGGCGACTGGGAGGTGACCTACGTCAACGAGGCGGCCCGCGAGATGCTCGGCGGCTTTGGGGGGCTCGTCGGCGAGCACGCGAGCGACGTGTTCCCGGAAGATTGCGGGAAGATCCGGGACGGGTTCGACCGGGCGGTGGAGACGGGCGAGATGGTCGCCTTCGAGACGTACGACCCCGACCGGGGGAGATGGTTCGAGGTGCGCGCCTACCCCGCCGAGGAGGAGTTATCGGCCTTCGTCCAGGACATCACGGAGCGCAAGCGAGCGCGAGAGGAGTTGCAGGCGAGCGAGCGCGCCCTCCAGCGCCTCCACGAACTGGCGGCGGACGCCGACCACACGCGTGCCGAGAAAATCGCGGCGATGCTCGCGGTCGGGCGGGATCGGCTCGACATCGAACTCGGATTTCTGACGCGCATCGAGGACGGCACACAGGAGATAGTCGAGTCCGTCGGGGATCATCCGGGTATCCAGCCAGGTGCCACTGCCCCGCTCTCGGAGGCGTACTGCCGGCACACCATCGGACGCGAGGAGCCACTCGGCATAACCGACGCAACCGAAGGGGAGATGGCCGAGGATCCGGCCTACGAGCGGTTCGGGCTGGCCTGCTATCTCGGGGCGACGATATTCGTCGACGGCGAACAGTTCGGCACGGTCTGCTTTGCAGGGGACCAGCCGCGCAGAACGGAGTTCAGCGAGTCGGAGCGGACCTTCGTCGACCTGCTCACAGACTGGATCAGCTACATCCTCGAACAACGCCAGTACGAGGAGCGGGTCCGTGCCAACCGGCGCCGGCTGGAGACGGTCACGGAGAACGTCCCGGTCGTCGTGTTCGCACTCGACCCCGACGGGACCGTCACGCTGGCCCGGGGCCGCGGGCTGGAAGAGATTGGCTTCCAGCCGGATCAGGCGGTCGGCGAGTCGGTGTTCGATCTCTTCGACGGCGACGCCGTCGTCGTCAAGAGCGTCGAGCAGGCGCTCGCGGGCGAGGAGACACACCACACCGTCGAGATGGAGGGCGATACGACAATCGAACTCTGGTACCAGCCAGTCATCGAAGGGGGCAAAATCCAGCAGATTGTCGGCGTGGCACGCGACATCAGCGAGCTGGCCGACCACCGCCGGCGGCTGTCGGGGCTGCTCGACACGACGCGGTCGCTGATGCAGGCCCGCTCGCGCGAGGTGGTCGCCGACTTCGTTGCCAATGCCGCCGGAGACGTGCTGGGCTTTCACATCAACGTCGTCCGCCTGTACGACGCCGAGGCCGAGGCGTTGGCACCGGCGGCGAAGACGGCAGCAACCGAGGAACACATGAATGACCGCCCAGTCTACGACGTCGGCGAAGGGGTGCCAGGCGAGGTGTTCGCGACCGGCGAATCGCGCATCATCGAGGACCTGCAGACGACTGACGTCGACCCGGGGACAGAGGACATACGGTCCGCGATGTACTACCCGATGGGCGTCCACGGGACGATAAGCGTCGGTTCCACCGAGCCGGGGGCCTTCGACGAGGCCGACGAACAGGCACTCGCGCTCCTGGCGACGGCCGCCGCGGCGGCGTGTACCCGTGCCAAGCGCGAGCGCGAGGTGCGCGAGGCGCGCGAACACGTCGAGACTGTTCTCGACAGGGTCAACGGGCTCATAGAGAACACGGTCGAGGTGTTGGTCGGGGCCACGACCAGGGGGGAACTGGAGGACGGCGTGGTCGGGGAGATGGCGGCAGCCGAGCCCTACACATTCGCGTGGATCGGTCGACCCGACGTGACAAGCGAGACGCTCTCGCCGACCGACTGGGCGGGAACCGGATCGGTGCCGGTAGCGGGCCAGAGCTTCGACCTCGAGGGACCGAGCGCGGTCGCGACCGCACTCGAGGAGGGGGTGCCACAGATCGTCTCGTGTGGCGACGACCTGGCCCCCGCCCTCGGCTGTACAGAGGGGGCCGATGCCGAGGCCTGCATGATCGTCCCGCTGGCATACAAGGATGCGACCTACGGCGCGATCGCTGTGTTTGCCGCCGAGCCAGGGGCCTTCGACGAGCGCGAACAGGTCGTTCTCTCGGCGCTGGGTCGTGCCGTCGCAAACGCCATCAACGCCATCGAGCGCGGCCGCATCCTCGACGCCGACGAGGTCATCGAACTCGAGTTCACGATCGACGCCCCCAGTATCCTGTTCGGTGAACTCTCGCGGCGCGAGGGCTGTACCGTCGAGGTCGCCGACACCGACTACCGCGCGGACGGGACGCAACGGCTGTATCTCGCGGTCGACGATGCCGACGGCGAGGTCCTCACAGCGGCCGCCCGGGACTCTGACGCTGTGATCGAAGCGACCCTCATCACTGACCACGAGGAGGGATGTCTGCTGGAACTGACAGTCGAGGAGTCGCTGATTGGGTGGCTGAGCGAGTACGGCGCCGTCGTGCGCGGGCTCGTCGCCGAGAACGGGCGGACGCGCGTGACGGTCGAACTGCCCTACGAGGCCGAGGCGAGAGAGCTGTTCGAGATGGTCGAAGCGCGGTACTCGGGGGCCGACCTCGTCGGCTACCACGAACACGAGCGCCCGGTCCAGACCCGCCAGGAGTTCCGGGCCGCCCTGGCCGACCGCTTCACAGACCGCCAGGAGACCGCACTCCGAACGGCCTACCTCGGGGGCTTTTTCGACCGGCCCCGCGAGATCGACGGGAACGCCCTCGCCGATGCGATGGGCATCTCGCGGCCGACCTACCACCAGCACCTCCGGGCCGCACAGCAGAAGGTGCTCGAGGAACTGTTCGACGGGTCGCCGTAACACTCCCCCGGCGAGGGGAAGGTTTGTACCCGTCGGCGCCGAAGCCGGCGGTGATGGACGCGCCACTGTGGACGGAGGCTCACGAGCCCGACATCGAGGACCTGCCACAGGCGGAGGTCCGGGACCACCTCCGGCGCGCGGTCGAGGAGCCGATGAACCTGGTCGTCCACGGTCCGAAGGGGGCGGGCAAGACGGCGGCGGTTCGCGCGCTCGCCCGCGAGGCCCACGCCAGCCCGGACGCGGACCTGATCGAGATCAACGTCGCCGACTTCTTCGACCTCTCGAAGAAGGACCTGGCCGACGACCCCCGGTTTGGCCGCTTCATCGACAGCAAGCGCCGGCGCGAGTCCTCGAAGGCCGACCTCGTCAACCACGTCCTCAAGGAGTCAGCGAGCTACGCGCCCGTGGAGGGCGAGTACCAGACGATCCTGCTGGACAACGCCGAGGGGATGCGCGAGGACTTCCAGCAGGCGCTCCGGCGGGTCATGGAGCAGTACTACGAGGCGACGCAGTTCGTCATCGCGACCCGCCAGCCCTCGGCGCTCATCCCGCCGATCCGGTCGCGGTGTTTCCCGGTTCCCGTCCGGGCTCCAACCCACGACGAGATTGTCGCGGTCCTCCGGGACATCGCCGAGGCCGAGAGCGCTGCCTACGAGGAGGAGGGCCTGGAGTACGTCGCCGGGGCCGCAGGCGGCGACCTCCGGAAGGCGATTCTGGGAGCTCAGACGACCCACGAGGGGGAAGGCGAGATCACGATGAACGCCGCCTACGAGACGCTCTCGGCGGTCGGCGTCGACGAGCGCGTCGGGGAGATGCTGACCGACGCCGAGGCCGGGGAGTTCACCGACGCACGCAAGACGCTCGACGAGTTGCTCGTCGACGAGGGATACAGCGGGACGGAGGTCCTGGAAGACATCCTCTCGGTCGCCCGTTCGCGGTACTCCGGGGACGAACTCGCGGGACTGCACCTGCTCGCCGGCGAGGTGGATATGGACCTCCACGAGGGGACGAACGACCGGTTGCACATTTCGCATCTCCTCACAGAGGTTGGGCGAAACGCGATCGGTCGTGAGTGAACGACCGGTTGCACATTTCGCATCTCCTCACAGAGGTTGGGCGAACCTGGTCACGGGCTTATAGCCGTTACTACGTGTCGGTCTCCCGGTCCCAGAGGACGCCGATCCAGGCCGGCTCACCCTCGTACTCGATCGAGCCGCCGTGGACTTCCACGGAAATATCGGTCCTGTCCGCCCGCTGCCCGGTGAACGTGTACTCGAAGGAGTCCGTGCTGCTGTGATCCAGGTCCAGGAGGTCCAACAGAACACTCTCGTCCTCGGCGTCGCTGGCGATTGTCAGCGGTGGGGCGCCGACGAGTTCGTTCTGTGTGTATCCAAACACGTCGGCGAGATACTCGTTCACGTAGACGAACTCCCCCTCCTGAATGATGAACACACCGGCCAGGTTCTGCTCGACCAGGCGCTGATACCAGGTCAGCGCGTTCCAGAACCGCTGTTGGGTGCGGTATCGCTCGACCCCGTTCCGGATGCGGTTCGCCAGCACCTCGTACTGGTCGTCTCCTATGTCCTTTTGCATGTAGTCGGTGACGCCAGCAGCGATCGCGTCGCTGGCTACCTCTTCGCTTCCCTTTCCGGTGAACAGGATGAACGGCAGATCGGGGTGTTGCTCGCGCACGATTTCGAGTAACTCGATGCCGTCGGTGTTCGGCATGTCGTAGTCGCTGATGATGCAGTCGAACTCGGTTTCGTTGAGTCGGGTCAGCGCCTCGACTGCGCTTGCCGCAGTGGTGACTGTGAATTCGTCGTCGATCCGCTCCAGGTACGTCTTCGTCAACTCAGTGATGTTGGTATCGTCGTCGACATGGAGGATACGCACCGCTTCGAGGTCTTCGCTCCCTGCGACCGGAACGGGGACCTCGATCGACTCCTCGTCTGTCGATTCCGATATTTTCCCTCTGAGAAGGGGTGGGGTCTCCCGACCCGCACGATAGCTTCCCCGCAGATCAGATCGGGTGACGGCCACGGCCCACTCGTCGTCGTGCGCCGTCATCGATCGGCTCCCTCTGTGGCCCCACCGGTAGCGTCCGCCGGCGACCAGTATGTATGTGATTTCCCTTTCATTTCTTATTCACGGGAATTGGGATTGACAGGAGATACTCGTGTAGAGGGATACATAACAATTGTGGCGAGTTCAATTTCCGTCTACTCTGTCGTCTCTCCCGACTGGCGCCGTCGAATCAGGGGATTTCGCGGATACTAGCCCCGAGATCGGCGGTTCCGCTGTTCAGATACAATAAATCTCAGCTTAATACAACTAATTTTATGTAAGAAAATATCAGATAAATTTAAATTCCAGCTGCCATATTGGTGCGGTGTATCATGTCAGATACGACCGTTGCGGAGTTCCTCCGCGAACATCCGCGAATGATGGGCGTACTGTTCACGATGGCCGTTCTGCTGACGCAGGCCGGTACCGCAGCAGCTGGAAACGGGAC
>JAZKRS010000041.1:0-26847 GCA_036626435.1 Haloarculaceae archaeon
CTCATCCGTTAGCTCGGCAGGGGCGCATCATATCGTGATCGTCGTGCTCGATTATAGGCCACTGCCACATGGATTCCTACGACGGAGGATCCTGACTCGTGAACTCGTAGGTTTCCAGTTCTGTCGGGTCATCAGTCGGTTCTAAGTGGAGACCCTCGATACGGCGGACGGCCTTGACGCTGTGCGTGGAGTCAATGCCGGGACCGATCAAACGAGTCGTTCCCTGTTCGTCGCCCACCGGGTCACCGTCACACTCGTACGCCAGCAGGGACTCGAACGCGTCCCGAAGTTCGACGCACATCCGATAGTCACCGTCACCCGTCACCAGGAGGTGTGTCGTGTCCTCGGGCATCGACGCTGCGGTGATCAGGTCCGCAACCGGGATCCCACGCCACGTCTCGCCGAGATCGCGCCCAGTGTGACACTGTAACGAAACCTCGCGCCGCGTTATTGGAAACGAATCACACTCCCCGAGTGTCTCCGGAAGTGTGATGTGGTCACGGCCCACGATCGTGACGCTCATAAATCACGCTTCTGTGGGTGCTTACTTGAGAATTACTCGGATTCTTACATTCTGGGAGCGTGGTCCAAAACACCCCGGGACCGTTGTACCGCCGAACCGACTGATGGTAGACAGCACGATGCTACAGATCGGTAGAGTTGAAGCGTCGGAAAGCCAGCACCAGTGGAATCACGCACCAGGCAACGAGCAACACGAGTGCCATCCACCAGTTGACAAAGAAGGGAGCACTCTCGCCGACGTACCGGCCTGCCTGTCCGATATCGAAGCCAACCCGAATCAGTCGGTAGTACGATTCGCTAGGTTTGATCAGGCGGAACAGGAGTGCCCAGTCAGGCATGTCAGAAAGAACGGCGAAGTCGAACCGGTGAAGAACCAGGAGCGTCGCAGTGTGGAGATTGTCCCAGATCTGTACCAGCAGCAGGTACACACCGATCGCACCGAACGTGATCCACCGATCGACGGTTGTGCTCATCGAGAGCCCGATCGCTATACCGGTGAAGGAAATTCCGTAGAGGGCAGTCGCAAGGAGAAACCACGGGTACAACAGTGCGCCGTCACCCCCGTACCGTGCGACTCCGACGACACCCGCGATGGCCAGCGCGGCTGCTGTCGGAACGAGCAACACCACCGAGCGGCCGACGAACTTCCCGACGACGACGTCTTTGCGGGAATTGGGGAACGAGAGTGTGAGGTGAAGGCTTCCAGTCGTCCGACCCTGGACGATCGACTTGTAGCCCAGCAGAATAGCGAGCAGGGGCAGGAACGCTCCGACCAGAGTGGCAAGTCCTTGCAGGAAGGCAGAAAAGGTGGTCTCTCCGACGTAGGTGTGGGCGAAGCCGTACCCGACAAACGCGATCGTCAAGAGGCCAGATACTAGCCAGAGTGCCCTCGACCGGCTGGCGTCGTGGATGTCCTTGTAGGCGACGGTTTGCCAGGTCATGCCAGATCCCTCCGGGTGAAACGCAGGTAAGCCAGCCCCAGTGGCCCCACAGCCCAGCCGACCAGGGCCACGAGACCGACCCACTCGCCAAGGTACCACGGACCATCGACGGTAGCAGCCGGATTGAGGAATCCGTCCGTCACCCGCACGAAGGCCCGGCCCGGCGAGAGACTGAACACGAACTGAGCGACAGTGGGCAACTCACCGTTAGTAACACCAGCACTGGTCAGGCCGAGTTGGAGCGTACTCTCGATCGTATCCCAGACGAACACGAGCACGAAGAGAAAGCTAATGCCCAACACGAGCGCACGCCGCTTGGTGGCAACCGAAAGAGAAACAGCCATTCCGAACCCGACCCAGACTGCTGCGAAGACGACCGTCAACAGGACGAAAGCGACAAACTCGGCGACTACCAGTTCGCCGAACGGATAGACAACGAGGGCCCCGGCAACGGCCATCGTGCCCACGAGAGTAGCGACCAGCGGGCCAGCCCGGCCGACGAACTTCCCGAGGATTACGTCTTCACGGCTGTGGGGCAGCGCCAGCGAGAGCAGCAATGCGCCCGAGGCCTGTTCACTCACGACCGCGTTGTAGCCGAGGAGGATCCCAACCAGCGGGATTACCGTCGTCAGCCACCCGCTGACGTAGCCGGTAAACCGGGCAGTCGTAATCGGGTTCGCAGCCTGAACCGGATAGAGATATGCCAGCAGGAGAATCCCCAGAGCAAGGATTCCAAGGAGGAACTTGACTGACCGCGCCCCGACTGTCAGGCGCCCGTCTTGGTGGGCGATGAGCTTCCATGTCATCGTTTTCCGCCGTTAGTGTATTCGACGAACATGTCCTCGAGTGATGCCTCCTCGGTCCGGAAGTTCACTACGTCGACGCCAGCGTCGCGCAGTGCTACGAGGACGTCCATCTTTGCGTCGTTGGTACAGGTCACTTCGATGGTTTCCTCGCGCGCCACAGCTGTCTCGACGCCCGGGACGCTTCGGACCGCGGCCAGCGTCTCGTCCGTGAGACTGTCCGGCGTGATGACGAGCTTTGTCCCCCCACCCAACGTCGCCCTGAGCCCATCAATCGTGTCGACCGCGACCAGTTCGGCGTTCTGGAGAATACCGACCCGATCACAGACGGCTTCGACCTGTTCGAGGATGTGACTCGAGAAGAAGATCGTCGCGCCACGGTCGTTCTCCTCCCGGAGAATGTCGCGCATTTCCGCAGCCCCATTCGGGTCCAGCCCGGTGGTCGGTTCGTCGAGCAACAGGAGATCTGGCTCCCCTGCAAGCGCCATCCCCAACACGAGTCGCTGTGCCATCCCCTTCGAGTAGTCGCTGGCCTTCCGGTCGGCATCTTCGCGGATACCGACCCGGTCAAGGAGTTTAATCGGATCGTCGTCGGCGTCTTTCGAACGGATCGCATACTCGATGTGCTGGCGCCCTGTGAGTCTGTCAAAGACCGAGTATCCCTCTGGCAACACACCAATTCTGTTTCGCACCTCAACGCCGTCTGCTTGACAGTTGTTGTCGAAGATGGACACTCCACCATCCGAAGGTTTCACGAAGTCCAGCAGTATATTGATAAACGTGGATTTGCCAGCCCCGTTGGGGCCCAGAAAGCCGAACGTCTCTCCCTCTTCGACGACGAGGTTAATTCTGTCCAGGGCGACAACCGTATCGTACCGCTTCGAGAGGTCGGTCGCTTCGATTGCTGCCATGGGTAGACATCGACCAGCGTATGATTAAACTGAACCCCACAGTTTCTGACCGTGAAGGTGCCAGGGAGTCGAGCCTGTCCGAGAGTGTCAACTTCGGTGACTGCCGTCTCGTCGGTGCCCAACTGCGTGAGAATCGACCGTATTTCGTTATTCGTCTCATAGTGACTGCTGTAAGCCATTACCGATGCGACCGCCGGACAGCAGGCGGTCGCTCCGGTAAACTGTTACAGCAATCACTATCAGTTCACGGTGAGTTTCGCTGAATGAGCGTCAACGGCGTGGTATTGCGCCTGTTCAGCCTATAAGCCACAACGGCCAGGAGCGCAAACGACGTGAGCGTTTCCGGTTCGACGCTTTTAAGTGCCGCATCGGCTTCTACCCGGATGAGACAGGCTCAGGCCTGTTTCACTGACCCGTAGGAGCCGTTGGGCGTACTACGGAGGTGAACAATGGCAGATCAGGAACTAGAGCAAGCAGTTTCTCGCGCACTCGAGGAGGCCCCGCCGCGGAACTTCCGCGAGACGGTCGACCTCGCGATCAACCTGCGCGATCTCGACCTCGACGACCCGTCGAACCGTGTAGACGAAAGTATCGTCCTGCCGGAGGGGACCGGCCAGGAGACCTCGATCGTCGTCTTCGCGGAGGGCGAAACCGCCGTCCGCGCCGACGACGTGGCAGACGACGTCCTCGACAGCGACGACCTCGAGGACCTCGGCGACGACGACGACGCGGCCAAGGACCTCGCGGAGGAAGCGGACTTCTTCATCGCCGAGGAGGCGATGATGCAGGACATCGGCCGATACCTGGGGACCGTCCTCGGACCCCGGGGGAAGATGCCGAATCCGCTCTCGCCCGACGACGACGTCGTCGAGGTGGTCGAGCGGCTGAAAAACTCCGTCCAGATCCGCAGCGGCGACCGGCGCACCTTCCATACCCGCGTCGGTGCGGAGGACATGTCCGCAGAGGATATCGCGGACAACATCGACGTCATCCTCCGCCGGCTCCAGGCCGACCTGGAGAAGGGGCCGCTGAACATCGACAACGTCTACGTGAAGACGACGATGGGCCCCGCGGTGGAGGTGGTCTGAAATGAGCACGGAACGCCAGACTGAGACGATCCCGCAGTGGAAACGGGAGGAGGTCGACGAGATCGCCGAGTTCGTCGAGCGGTACGACAGCATCGGCATCGTGGCCATCACGGGCATCCCGAGCCAGCAGCTCCAGGAGATGCGCCGTGACCTCCACGGCACCGCGGAGCTGCGCGTCTCGCGCAACACGCTGCTCGAACGCGCCCTCGAAGAAGCCGGCGACGGTCTCGAAGAGCTGATCGGCTACGTCAGCGGTCAAGTCGGGCTGATCGGGACCAACGACAACCCCTTCGGCCTCTACCAGCAACTGGAGGCATCGAAGACATCAGCCCCGATCAACGCCAGCGAAACGGCACCAAACGACATCGTCATCCCCAAGGGTGACACCGGGATCGACCCCGGCCCGTTTGTCGGGGACCTCCAGAGCGTGGGCGCAAACGCCCGCATCGACGCGGGCTCGATAAAGGTCCTCGAGGACTCGACTGTTCTGGGAGCCGGCGAGGCAGTCTCTGCCGAGCTCGCGAACGTCCTCTCGGAGCTGGGCATCGAGCCCAAGGAGGTCGGGCTCGACCTGCGTGGGGTCTACGCCGAGGGCATCCTCTTCGAACCCCAGGACCTCGAACTCGACGTCGAGGCCTACCGTGCGGACGTCTCGGCTGGCGCCGCCCGGGCTCGGAATCTCGCTGTGAACGCGAGCTTTCCGACCGGGGCGACGCTCCCACCGCTGCTCGCGAAGGCAAGCAGCGAGGGCAAGAACCTCGCGTTGCACGCGGGCATCGAGAACCCCGACGTGATGCCGGATCTCATCGGCAAGGCCGACTCGCAGGTCCGCGCGCTCGCCGCGCAGATCGACGACGAGGAGGCCCTGCCGGAGGAACTGCAGGGCGTCGAGGAACCCACCCCGGAGGCCGACGAAGTGGCCGACGAAGAGGCGGGCGCGGACGGATCGGACGACGAACAACCGGACGAGGAAAGCGCCGACGACGAGGACGAAGACGACGACGGTGGCGACGCCGGTGCTGCCCTCGATGACATGTTCTGAGAACCATGGAATACGTATACGCAGCACTCATCCTGAACGAATCGGGCGAAGAGATCAACGAAGCGAACCTGACGGATGTCCTCGACGCGGCGGGCATCGACGTGGAGGAGTCCCGCGTCAAGGCCCTCGTCGCCGCACTCGAGGACGTCGACATCGAAGAGGCCGTCGAGGAGGCGACCGCAGTCCCCGCCGCGACGGGCGGCGCTGGGGCCCCTGCGGCCGGTGAGGAAGAGGAAGCCGCCGAAGAGGAAGCAGAGGAAGCAGAGGCCGCCGAAGAGGAAGCAGAGGAAGCAGAGGACGACGACGACGACGAGGCCGCTGGCGAAGGCCTCGGCGAGCTGTTCGGCTAAAAGCACACACACACACTTCCTTCGGGAGTTTTCGTCCGATAGCCGCCGCTATCGCGCCGTGGGGGAACGGGAAACTACCCAGTATCGTACTTGTAGGTTGCCTCGTCGGGATCGATGCCGAAGTCTTCCGGGCCCTCTTCGGGCTCGTCGTCGCCCTCCTCCTCCGCGCGGGCGCCCTTGAACGCCTCCCTGAGTCGGGACGGCATCCGGAACCGGTCGGGGTCGATCCGCATCGGCACGGCGTCGGGAGCGAGAGAGTCCTGCTTTTCCGTCAGCCGGCTCTGCAGGCGGTCGGGGAGCCGTGACGGATCGATGCGGTCGAAGCCGAACTGCCGCAGGTAGTCCGGCTGGTCGGTCAGGGAGTAGACGACGTCGAACCCATCGTCCCCGGCAGTCGTGACCAGGCGTTCGACGACGTGTGCGCCGACGCCCTGGCCGCGCCACTCGGAAATGACCCCGATGCTCGTCAGCTCACAGACCTCGCCGTCGTCGGTCTTGTGGACCCGGATTCGGCCAAAGCCAGCCTTCTCGTTTTCCCCCTCGTCGATCGCGATGACGTAGTCCCGGGAGCGAAAGGCGACCTCGTCGAGTCCCATGTCCTCTATGTGGTCGAGCAACCACGCTTCGTCGCGGTTGCGGGCGTCCCGGACGTACATACTCCTCTGTTGACGGCGACGGGTCAAAAGTATACTGTGTCGACCGCTGGTGAGCAGCGGTTGGTGTCAGACGGACCAGCAAGTACTTTGAGGGCTGTCGTCGTTACTCCTGGACGAGACACATGTCAGAGCCACTCGAGGGGATAGACGAGGTCGTCTACGAGCCACGCGAGTCGCTCGTCGGCGAGAGCAACGTCTACCAGTTCATGGAAAAACACGACATCGAGGACTTCGAGGAACTCCACGAGCGGACAGTCAGCGACGTGAAGGGCGTCGAGGCGTCGGGGCTTGACTGGTTCTGGGGCGAGGTCATCGACCACCTCGGACTCGAGTTCTACGAGGACTACGACCGGGTCCGGGATGCGAGCGACGGGCCACAGTTCACCGACTGGTACGTCGGTGGCGAACTCAACATCGCACACAACGTCCTCGACCGACACGCACAGCCCGACTCGGCAAACCGGAACAGCGTCGCCTGTATCTGGGAGGGCGAACCGGGCGAGGTCCGGGAGGTCACCTATCACGAACTCTACCGCCAGGCGAACAAGGTAGCCAATACCCTCGAAGAGCGTGGGGTCGGGACCGGAGATACTGTCGGCCTGTACATGCCGATGGTGCCAGAGGTCATCTCTATCATGTACGGCTGTTTCAAGGTCGGCGCCGTCGCCGTCCCCATCTTCTCGGGCTTTGGCGTGGACGCGACAGCCACGCGCATCTCGGACTCGGAGTGTTCGGTCCTGTTCACCGGCGACGGCTTCTACCGGCGGGGGAGCGAGGTCCGGCTCAAGGGATCCGCCGACGAGGCCATCGCCGAGGCCGGCCACGTCGAAGACACGATCGTCTACGACCGGCTGGGCTCTGCGGAAGGCGACATCCCCTGGAACGGGGACCGCGACGAGTGGTGGGCCGACGCCGTCGGGGCCCAGGACGACGACTACGAGACCAAGTCACTGCCCTCCGAGGCCCAGTCGATGCTGCTGTACTCCTCGGGGACCACCGGCAAGCCCAAGGGTATCGTGCACACGCACGCGGGCGGGCTGATCCAGCCCGCAAAGGAGATCTACTTCTCGTTCGATCACAGGGACGCCGACCGCTTCTTCTGGGTCTCTGACATCGGCTGGATGATGGGCCCCTGGACCCTCATCGGCAACCACGCCTTCGGCGGCACCATCTTCATGTACGAGGGCGCACCCGATCATCCCCAGCCGGACCGCTTCTGGGAGATGATCGATCGCCACGGGATCACAGTCTTCGGCATCTCCCCGACCGCGATCCGCGCACTCCAGAAGGAAGGCGAGGAGTGGCTGGAGGGCCACGACCTCTCCTCGCTGCGGTTGCTCGGTTCGACCGGCGAGCCGTGGGACCCCGAGTCCTGGATGTGGTTCCACGAGAAGGTCGGCCGCGGCGAGGCGCCCATCATGAACATCTCCGGTGGCACCGAAATCTTCGGCTGTTTCCTCCAGCCCCTCCCCATCCACCCCCTGAAGCCGGGGACACTCGGCGGGCCGGCGCTGGGGATGGACGTCGACATCGTCGACGCGAGCGGTGAGTCGATCGCCGACGATCACGAGCAGGGCTACCTGGTCGCCAGGTCGTCGTGTCCGTCGATGACGCGGTCGCTGTGGAGCGGCGACGAGCGGTACCTCGAGGAGTACTGGTCCCGCTTTTCGGACATGTGGGACCACGGCGACTGGGCACAGAAGGACGCCGAGGGCTTCTGGTTCCTGCACGGCCGGTCCGACGACGTGTTGAACGTCGCCGGGAGGAAGGTCGGCCCCGCCGAGGTCGAGAGTGCGCTCATCGAACACGAGGCGGTCAACGCTGCCGCAGCCATCGGCGCCCCGGACGACACCAAGGGTACCGCCGTCGTCACCTACGTCATCCTCGAGGACGGCTACGAGGAAAGCGAGAGCCTCGCAACGGAGTTGCGGGCACAGGTCGGCGAGGAACTCGGCAAGCCGTTCCGGCCCCGCGAGGTGCTGTTCGTCGACGAGTTCCCCAAGACACAGAGCGGCAAGATCGTCCGCCGCATCATCCAGGGCGCCTACACCGGCGAGGAGCTGGGTGACCTCTCCAGCATCGAGAACCCCGAGGCGATCGAACAGATCGAGAGCGCGCCGTAGCCCACAAAAATGGAGCCTGTGATCGCACTGGCAGGCGAAAATCCGCCAGGATTTTGCTCCGTCAGTATCACATGTAGCCGAGGTCCCGAAGCCGCTCCATCAGGTCTTCCTTGTCCTGTGCGCGGCCGGCGCGCTCGGTGGTGTCTTCGAGATCCTGGAGCCAGGCGGGGTCTTCGGTTGTCCTGTCCGTCGAAATCTCGCTGCCCAGCGAGCGGAAGCCGGCGAAGTACTTCGGCGACACCGGAATGTTATCCTGGGTGACGTCGTTCGGCAAATCGTCTGCGGACTCCGGGATGTAGCCGTCGTCGGGGTACCCCTCGACGGTCTCGGGGACGACGAAGCCCCAGAAGGCATCCCAGACGTCGCGCTCGGTGAACTGCAGGATGGGCTGGATGCGGTCGTGGGGCGGATAGATGTCGGGGTCGTGGCGCGGCGAGAAGAAGGTCTCGTCGGCGCGGGCCTCCTGTTCGTCCCACCGGACACCCGAAATGACGCCGTCGACGTCGTGTTCCTCCAGGGTCCTGTTCAGCGCGACCGTCTTCAGGAGGTGGTTGCCGACGTAGGTGTCGAGCAGGAACGGGAAGGCATCCTCCTCGTATTCGAGGATGTCCCGGACGTGGTGCTGGTTGTGCTCCGAGAGGTCCTCGATGGGTATCTCGTCGCCCGGTTCGAGGCCGTTGTCCTCGACGTACCCCCCGATGTCGTCGTTCTGGGCGTAGATGACCTCCAGGTCCCACTCGTCGGCCCACTTCGCGACGAAGTCGTGGATTTCGTCGAAGTGCTGGAAGTGATCGATGAACACCGCCGGGGGAACCTCCAGATCGAACTGCTCTGCGACCTCCTTGATGAAGTAGATCGTGAGTGTCGAATCCTTGCCGCCGGTCCACATCACGACAGGGTTCTCGTACTGTTCGAGCCCCCGCCGGGTGACCGCGATCGCCTTCTCTATCTTGTCCTCGAGCGTCGAGTAGTCTTCGGGATCCTCGCCCGCGCCAGCCTCGTAGTCGACGTCGAGATACGCCGGAAATGACTTCGCTTCTGTCATAGTGTAATTAGATATAATTATATAGTGTGCTAAGTGCCTTTCGGAGTGTCAGATACCCTGGTAGGGAGACACACCCAGTCAGGCAGAGGCGCGATACTTTATACTGACGGCTATACCGTCGTGAGCAGAGTCGACCCCGCGGGGGGTCGAAATCGCTCACGGGCGTATAGCCGTTAGTATTAGATGTTTCGGGCCAAACGGGGCGTCATGAGCGTGCTGCTGGCGGCAGTCGTCGGGATTCCAGTAGCCTGGCACGTGGCTCTCGTGGCGGGGGTCTACCGGGACGCAGGGCGGACGGGCATGGGCCGACAGAAGTGGACGGCTATCGCCTTCGCCGTTCCGATATTCGGCTTTTTCGTGTATCTCCTCGAGCGAAGCGAGCGGGACGCAGACGAGGACGACCCCTACGCCAGCGGCGGCTACAACTTCCACGAGCGCGCCGAGGGCCGAGACGACGGCGAAAGTCAATCCTGACCAGGCCCATGACAGAGCGTCACGAGATCGTGGTTGCCGACGGCGAGGCCGTCGTCGCAGTCCACCATCCCGCCCCGTCAGATCGGTGGCTCGTGTTCTGTCACGGCTTTCTGAGCGACAAGTCGGGCAGCTACGAGGGGCGCTGCCGGCGGGCCGTCCGGGAGGGATACAACGCTGTACGGTTCGACTTCCGGGGCTGTGGCGAGTCCGAGGGCGCGTTCATCGATCAGACACCCGGCCACAAGCTCGCGGACCTCGCCGCGGTGATCGACCACTTTGATCCCGCGACCTGTGCCCTCTTCGGGTCGAGCTTCGGCGGGAAGGTCACATTCCACACGGCGGCGGGCGACGACCGGATCGGGGCTGTCGTCGCGCGGGCGCCGGTGACGTTCAACCGCGCCTTCGACGGCTATCGGGACATCGTCGCCGAGGAGAGAACCCACGAACTCGAGGACGGCCGCCGGATCGACCGCCGCTTCTTCGCCGACCTCGACAGATACCCGTTCGAGCGAGCAGCCGACGCGGTCGACGCTCCGGTAGCCATCTTCCACGGCGCCAGCGACGGCTCTGTTCCTGTCGAGGACAGCCTCGAAGCCGCCCGTCGGCTGGACACGGACGTTCTTGTCGAGAAGTTCGCGGACGAGGGGCATCGTTTCTCAGAAGACGCCGAAAGACGGATGCGGGACCGGCTGTTCGGGTGGTTGAAGGAGACAGTGTGATTCGTTCGGCAGTTCGATTACCGACGACGGCGTGCGAAGACGATGATCCCGGTCGCGGCAAGCAGCAAAACGACGAGGTTGAATGCGGCCTGAAACACCGGTTCGAAATCCGGGCTGATCCAGACGCTGATCACCCGGGACGCGGCAAAGTAAGTGTCTTGTGTTGGGTGACTGAACAGAAAATGGGAGAAACTATGGTGTTCAGGCCACTGGCCGGAGCGAAACTGCTTCATCCCTGTGAGAAGTAGCAGTTGACGATGAGTGAGGTTCTCCAGCGGTTGAAGCGCTCGTTACTGTACGTGATGGGGTCGATGTACGTCGTCGCAGGGATGTTGCATTTCGTCGTGCCGGAGTTGTATGTTCAGATTGTGCCACCCATGTTTCCGGCAGCGCTCGCACTCGTCTATCTGTCCGGCCTCGCGGAGATCGCCGTCGGCATCGGGGTGTTGATTCCCCGGACTCGACGGCATGCGGCCTGGGCGACAGTTGGGTTACTCGTTGCGATCTTTCCGGCAAACATCTACATGGCGACCCAAGGGGTCGTCATCGAGGGGCTGCCCGGCGGTGGCGACCCCTCGGAAATCGTTCGCTGGGGACGATTGCCCCTGCAGGGTGTATTGATTCTCTGGGCACTCTGGTATACCAGACCACCGACCGCCGGAGAGCAGAGTTGGAGGCAGTCTTGACCTCCTCTCCGCGCTACAGGGCGAAGATTCCTCCGTGGGTGGCGGTAACCAGATCAGGTCACCGCGAATCGACTCGTTCGCGGGCCGCCGCGACCACCAGCGGCAGCGTGATCGTAGCGTCGCCGTAGACGGAGACGTTCCGGGCGGTCGGCTCCAGCTTGCCCCACGACCGGGCCTCGTCGAGGGTTGCGCCCGAGAGCCCGCCAGTCTCGGGGGTGTCCATCGTCAGCTGGACGCCGTAGTCGTAGGCATCGGGTGCGACCAGCATCGTCTGCAGGACGAAGTTCTTCGGGACGCCCCCGCCGACGACGAACGCCCCAGCGCGGTCGGCCTCGAAGGCCTGATCGGTCAGGTCGTCCATGTCGGCGAGCGCGTCAAGCGAGAACTCTGAGGTCTGTGAGTACATCCACGCCTGCAACCCCAGCACCGAGTCCTGGATCGCTGGGCAGTAGATCGGGACGTCGTGTTCGTGGGCCGTCGCGGCGATTCCCGGCGCTTCCTCGATCCCCTCGCGGTCGTTGATCGCGGCGTTGGCCCGCCCGAGTTCGGCCGTCAGCCGCTGGATGCTCACCGCCCCCTCGGCTTCGAGGGCGGGGAAGACCTCCTCGCGGAGGTGTGACTCGAAGGCGACGAAGTGTTCCTGCGGGAGGTAGACGTTGTAGATGCGGTCGACGCCCTCCTCCCGAAGCCGCTCGTCGTGATCACGGCGCGACTCGGCCGGCGCGTCGTCCCCGTGGTGGTGCTTGCCGCCGATGGCCTCGATTGCGTCGTGGGTGAGGTTCGCACCCGTCGTCACGAGGGCGTCGACGTAGCCGTCCCGGATCAGGTCGGCGACGATCGCTCGCATCCCCGCTGGAACCATCGCGCCGGCCAGCCCCACGAACACGTCGACGCCCTCGTCGCCGAACATCTCGGCGGTCAGATCGACGGCCTCGTGGACGCTCCGGGCGCCGATGCCGGCGTCCCCGTAGGTCTCGGCGAGATCACCGACTGTCATCCTCGCCCCCGCCTCCGCGTGAGCCACTGGATCGTGGCTGAACTCCTCGCGCTCGGTCTCGTCGGTCATTAGCTGGGAATGGGTGGTGGGGCGGTTTCAACGCCGCGGTTGTGGTCTCGCGGCCCGGTGCCACACGTCCCGACAGTCACAGGCCCGTGGGGTGGTCGATATACGTCGTCGCCAGCCCCCACTCGCCGACGAGATCAGCCAGCGCGCGCACGCCGAAGGTCTCTGTCGCGTAGTGACCGGCGAGGACGACGTGAATCCCTGCCTCCCGTGCCTCGTGGTAGACCTGCTGTTTACCCTCACCGGTGACAAGCGCGTCGACGCCTGTCTCGGCCGCTTCGTCGAGCCAGTCGGTCCCGCTACCCGTGAGGACAGCAATCTCGCGGATCGGCGAGGGGCCAAACTCGAGGACTCGCACGTCACGGCCGCCGGTATCGAGGTTCTCGGCGAGCGTCTCACGGACGCTCTCGACAGTGTATGGGTCGGCCGCCTCGCCGCGCTGGCCGATGTACACGCCGCCGATTTCACCGAAGGGAGTTCGGTTCGTCAGGCCGAGCAGGTCTGCCACGCCAGCGGCGTTGCCCAGGTTCGGGTGGCCGTCGAGCGGGAGATGTGAGACGTACAGCCCGAGATCGCTCTCGATCAGGGGGGCGACCCGCCGGTAGTGAGTACCAGTCACGCGGTCGATACTACCCCAGACAATACCGTGGTGGGTCACGAGCAGATCCGCGCCCGCTTCGGCCGCGCGGTCGATTGTCTCGACGGCGGCGTCGACGGCGAACGCGACGAGGTCAATTTCGGTGGCCGCGGGTCCGACCTGCAGGCCGTTCGCACTGGCGTCGACGTCCGCGTACGCGGCCGTGTCAAGTTCGTCGTCCAGGCGGGCACAGAGTTCTTCACAGCGCATACCCGTGCGTTCGCCCGGCCATCCCGTAGGCGTTGTCCTCGAGACGGAACCAGCGGTCCGGCGGTAGACCGCTACTCCGGCCGGACGAGCTGGCCGTCGTGCTCGGCGATGAGCCCGCGGTCGATTGCCAGGTCGATGACCTCCGCACACTCGTGTTCGGCCAGCCCGTAGGCGTTGGCGGCGACCGTCTGTATCTCCGCACGATCGACCGGGAACTCCCGGTTCTGGAGGAGGCGCATCACCTTGTTGTACTCGAGTGCCGAGACCGTCGTCCGTGTGGTCGCCTCCCCGCTCGTCTCCGTCTTTCCATCCTCACTTCCGGCGTCGTCCGTGACGTCCTCGCCCTCTACGCCGGCGTCGTCCCCATCGCCTGCCGCAGGCTCACCTGTGCCAGCGGGCGAGAGAGGGTCCTCGTCAAGTTCGTCGTCGATTTCGATCAGTTCGTCGTCCCCGACTGTCTCGTCCGGCCCTGTCTCGCCGACCGGCGGGTCCACCTCCGAGTCGGCACCGGCGTGCTGCTCCCGGTCCTGGCCCTCCGTGTGGGGGTCAGCAGCGTCGGTAGCCTCTCGACCGCTCCCGGAGACCTGAACTGACGCGTCGCAGGCGTCGAGCGTTGCCCCGCTCTCCCCGGCAGCCTCGACGACCGGCCCGAGGAGACGTTCGACCTTCGCATGGCAGGACGAACAGAGCGTAACGGTCGCCACAGCGTCGTCCTCGCGCAGTTCGACGGGGACGACACGGTAGTCCTGGATGGTATCGTCCAGCGCAGCCCCACAGAAGTAACACGACGAGAGGTGATCCATACCGGAGGGGAACGGACGCTCCGAAAAAAACCCCACGGCAGGCCACAGGCTGACAGCGTAACTCTGACCGATCGATCACGCGACTACGACGGGGCGGTCGGAGTCCAGGAGCACAGATTGTGTCACGCTCCCAAACAGCACCTTTCCAGTCGGGCTCTTCTTGCGGCCGCTGAGCGCGATGAGATCGGCTTCGATCTCTTCTGCGACGGCGAGGATCTGCTCGGCCGGGGAGCCGTGTGCGCGGCGCTTCTCCGGGTCGATGCCGGCGTCCTCGAGGATTTCGAGCGCCAGACCGATGGTGTCCGGATAGTCGTCCTCGTCGAAGAACTCTTTGGAGCTGACGCGGCCGGTTCCGGCGCCGACGGAGTAGGGCTCGTCGATATTCAGGATCACGACTGCGACGTCGTCTGGCTCTCGCGGAAGGTCCGCGACCACGGTTGCCGCTCGCTTCGTGCGATCTTCGTCGTCGTCGATTGGCAGGAGAATTCGGTACACATCCAAACAAACCCGAACACAATAATTAACGATTTCGACCTTTGTCAGCCAGCAAGTCGCCGAGTCTCGGTGTACCTATTTGTCGGCGTGGGCGTACACGAATGTCCGCAACAGCTTCGCAGCGAGCGTCGCTGCCTGGCCGACGTCCCGGTCGTTGACCTCGACCACGTCGAATCCCGCCGCACGCGGCGCGATCCGTTTCACCACGTCCCGCATCGTCGCCGGAGACAGGCCAAAGGGCTCGGGCGTCCCCGTCCCCGGCGCAAACCCGGGGTCCGCCGCATCGATGTCGACGCTCAGGTAGACCCTCTCCGGGAGTGATGGGTCCCAGCTCCCGGCTTCGTCGGGCGGGACGACAGTCACGTCTTCCTGTCCAGCCCGCTCCCACTCGGTCTCGCTGCCGGCCCGGGCGCCCACCACGACGACCTCGTCGGCGACCCTCAGAGCGTGTCGCATCGCCGTCGCGTGACTCAGCGGGTTGCCGGCGTACGACTCCCGGAGGTCGAGGTGGGCGTCCAGACAGACGACCACAGCGGGGTCGAGAGCGCGGATCGGCGCGACCGAGACTGTGTGCTCGCCGCCGACGGTCAGCGGCACGATATCCTCATTGCGGTACTCGCGGGACAGCCCCTCGAGGAAGGTCAGATACTCCTCAGTGTCGTCGGTCGGAGCGACGTCGCCATGGTCGTGGACTGAGAGTTCGGAGAAAAAGCGGCCAGTGTGGCGGTCGTAGTCTTCGAACGTCGCGGCGGCCGCGCGGACCTCGCGGGGGCCGTACCGGGTTCCCGGCCGGCCGGTCGTCGAGGCGTCGAGCGGTGCCCCGACAACGGCGTAGTCGGCCTCGGCCCGGTCAGCCGCCGCGCCGGGGAACATCAGACGATCTTGCGCTGAGACTCGTACTCGAGGAACTCGATCTCGTCGTCGGCCTCCAGGGTCTCGTCGTCTGCCCGCATCACGAAGTTGTCGTAGGTCTCGAGATCCATCACCTGAATCTCGCCGTCGCGGACGTCGATGACCTGGCCCTGCTTGCGGTTGATGATCGGGACCCACACCTTCGCGTCGACGGGCTGGGACAGCGAACGCTTCTTGCCGTCGAAGACCCCCGTCGCGTCGATGCGGGCCTTCGCCGAGCCGTGCTTGCCCGGCTTCGCCGTGCTGTAGGATGTAATCTTGCAGGGCACGTCGTCGATTATCACGTAACTCCCCTCGTCGAGGTCACGAACCTCGGACTGCTGTTTTGCCATGACACGGGATTGTCTACCTGCCAGTATAAACGGTTTGGAATACGGCGCTTCCGGCGACCGGACAGTCAGTGGCTCATACTAACGGCTATACGCCCGTGAGCGATTTCGACCCCCCGCGGGGTCGACTCTGCTCACGACGGTATAGCCGTCAGTATCACCGCCGGTCGTCGTCACCCGCGGTGATCTGTTCGCCCTCTCCGACAGCGGCGTCGCCAAACCCGAGCGCCCCGCCCGCATCCCCCTCGTCGCCGCGACGTTCCCGGAGGTTCTGCCGGGTGAACTGTGGCTGTGCGCGGATCCCGCTGCGCTCGCGGAACGACCGGTACAGCAACGCGACGACGACGAGGGTCGCTCCGCCCGCGACAGCCGTGGCTTCGACTGTCGAGAACGCATAGAGGAACGCCGTCGAGACTGCTCCGGCCGCAAGCGCCATCCCCAGGACGATCCGCGCCGCAAGCTGGTCGAGGAGGCCGTCGGAGTCCTCGATGTCCGCCCGGACGTGGAGGTCCTCACGCTCGATGCGGTCGAGGGCGCTCTCCAGTTTCGGCGGAACCCGCACCACCGACTCGGTCGCGTCCCTGACCTCGGTGACACGGTCCTCGACGAAGTCGCGCACCCCCTCCTCGATGTAGCCCTCCTCGCGCAGGAAGTCGGTGGCCACGGAGATGAAATCGAAGTCGGGGTCGAGCGTCACACAGACACCCTCGACGACCGTCGCGACCCGCAAGACGAGTGCGAGGTTCGACGGGAGGCGCAGCGGGAACTCGTAAATCGTGTCCTCGACCTGCTGGATGATCTGCTGGACGCGGTACTGTTCGATGTCTTCGCCGCGGGCGTCGGCGATAGCAAGCTCCATCACGTCGCCCATGACCTGCCGGTCGGCCTCGGGCGAGAGTGTCCCCATCTCGACGAGGGTATCGAGGATGGCGTCGATGTCCTGGCTGGCGACTGCGGCGTAGAAGTCGACGATCCGGTCCTGGACGAACGGGTCGACGTAGCCGCTCATCCCGAAGTCGTAGAAGACCAGCGTCCCGTCGTCCTGGACCGCGAGGTTGCCCGGGTGGGGATCCGCGTGGAAGATCCCGTCGCCGATGATCATCTTGAGGTAGGTTCGCTGGAGCGTCTCGGCAAGCCGGGACCGGTCCAGGTTCCGTGCGTCGAGTTTCTCGACGTCGCTTATCTTCGTCCCAGGGACGTACTCCATCGTGAGCACGCGCCCGGTGGAGTGGGTCTCGATCACCTCCGGGATGCGGATGTCCTCGTTTGCCTGGAAGTTCCCCTTGATCTCGGTCAGCATCCGGCCCTCCCGGTTGTAG
The DNA here is from genome assembly GCA_036626435.1 of Haloarculaceae archaeon. GTDB lineage: Archaea > Halobacteriota > Halobacteria > Halobacteriales > Haloarculaceae > SW-9-67-25. The sequence goes on from JAZKRS010000041.1 coordinate 17,129, forward strand.
TCCATCTCCTGGCGGATCGTCTTGGCGAACTCGTCGGCGAGCGTCTCCAGCGAGAACGACCGCGCCTCGCCGACGAAGTACATCAGGACGGGAAGCGACCACCGGATGACGCGCAGGTCCGCCTCAACGAGGTCCTCGACGCCGGGGCGGCGGACTTTCACCGCGACCCGCTGGTCGCCGATCCGTCCGGAGTAGACCTGCCCGAGACTCGCGCCACTTATCGCGTCTGTGTCGAACTCCGCGAAGCGATCCTCGACCGGGCCGAGTTCCTCCTCGAGGACGACCTTCGCCTCGGCCCAGTCCGCCGGCGGGACGCTGTCCTGGAGCTTCGTGAACTCGTCTATGTACTCCGGCGGGAGGATGTCGGGCCGAGTCGAGAGGAGCTGTCCGAGCTTGATGAACGTCGGCCCGAGAGTCAGAAGCGAGTCCAGAAGCGAGGCTGCCCGCTTGCGGCGCTGCTCGGGTGAGACCTGGCGCGACCCGCCGAAGACGACGAACCGCCGGCGGTCACGGGCGTACGCGACCAGAAGCGGCAGGAACTGTCTGACGACGACGACGAACCGCCAGTACGCACGGAGATTCACCGTTACTCCTGACTGATGGGAATCGTCGTCCCTGGCGTGGCCGACTGCTTTGGCAGGCGGAGTTCGAGGACGCCACGGTCTATGGTCCCATCCGCGTTCGCCCCGGTCGCGTCCGGGGGGAGTGGCAGTTCTGCGTCGAGAAAGAGCGAGCGCTCCTCTGTGACGTAGCGGAACTCGGGCGGAACCGACTTCTTGCGGCGCGCCTCGACGACGAGCTTGCCGCCTTCGACGCGTGCGTCGACTGTCTCCGCGGTCGTTCCCGGCAGATCGATGACGAGCAGGTACGCGTCCTCGCCCTCCAGCAGGTCGGCGTACACCGCGTCGGGCAGGTCACGCAACGCGTCACGGAGCGCTGACATACAACTGCGTTGGGACTGACCGGCGAAAAAGGCCGCGGTAGCGGACGGTCACTGCGTGCCTGACTGTCAGACGCCCAGGTCGGTAAGCGCCGAGACGCGGCGGTCGTCGAGCACCCGGTCACCCTCCCAGTTGCGCTCGTGACGCGAGACGTGGATGCCGTTGAGGCCCGCGTTGTGTGCCGCCTGCACGTCCTCCGGGTGGTCGCCCGCCATCGCCCCCTCGTGGCCGTTGTAGCCCACGCCCATCTCGGACATTGCGAGCCTGACCGGCGAGGGATCCGGTTTCCAGCCCGTCTGGTCGTCACAGCAGACGACGGTCTCGAACTGGTCGCTGATGCCGAGCTCCGAGAGGATCGGGGTCGTCAGGTACTCCTGGCAGTGAGTCACGACGCCGACCGGTTCCTCGACCGTCGAGAGGAAGGCGTCAGCGTCGGCGTAGACGTATGTCGACTCCGCTCGCGGACCGGGCTCCTCGACGGCGTGAAACGTCTCCCAGAAGCGCTCGGGATCGATATCCGCTCCGTCGAGTATCTTCTCGCGGGCGTTCCCGAGGCCGTACCAGAGCAGTTCCGTCTCCCGGTCGGTGAACTCGTGGCCCAGGCGGTCGCCGACCTCGCCGATCGTCCCGTGGATGTACGGCCGCTCGATGTCGACGACCGTCCCGTCGAGATCGAGCAGCCAGAAGTCGTAGCCGTCACCGGACATCGGGATATGAATTACGTGACTGTCGATTAAGTACTTTCGGGGAAGACGGCTACCGTTGGCTTCCGCGCTGTACCGCTGTGACACAACCCTTTTTTTACGGCCGGGATTCTCTTCTTTCATGTATCGGCTGGCAGGCACAGTTCTCGCGGCCACTCCGGCGGCAGCCGACAACGGCGCGATCGAATCGCCACCGTGGCTTCCTGCCTGGGTACCCGGGTGGGTCACGCCGGTCGTCGCATCGATCGTCGTGCTGGTGCTGGGGTGGCTCGTCTCCCGTCTGCTGGTCCGGCTGATGAGCCGGCGTCTGGCCCGCCGGTTCAACCGGCCGAGTCTCACCCGAACGGCGCTTCGGGGGCTCCGGGTCGGCGTGTTCCTGTTCACGTTTCTCGTCATCCTCCGGATCAACGGGCTCGATCTCGGCAACATCGCGCTGTCGGTGACGGTCTTCTCGGCCGTGGTGGGTGTCATCCTCGCGCCGATCGTCGGCTCGATCATAAGTGGCATCTTCCTGCTCGCCGACCAGCCCTACGAGATCGGCGACATGGTCGAACTGGCCGGCGACGGCGAGAACAGGCGCGGGTTCGTCGAGGACATCACGCTCCGGTACACCAAGATATTCACGCTCGACAACACTTTCCTGGTCATCCCGAACGGGACAATCCGCGAGCGGGACGTGTACAACTACTCCGCGGAGGATGCCCGTACGCGACAGACCCTGGATGTGCTGGTCACGTACGAGAGCGACATCGCCAAAGCCCGGGATCTCATCGAGAACAGTGCTCGGAAGACGGATCGGGTCATCGAGGGCGGCCCGCACATCCGCGTCGGGGCGTCCCGCTATCCCGCCCAGCCCGACTGTCTCATCGGCAACTTCGGCGACAACGGCGTGTTGCTCCGGTTGCGGTACTGGATCGAGGAGCCGTACAGGATCCAGACAGTGCGCTCGGAGCTCCAGACGCGCATCTGGGAGACGCTCGAGGATGCAGACGTCGAGATCGCCTACCCCCACTCGCACCTGTATTTCGACGAAACCAGCGGTCAGATGGAGGTGGCAGTACAGGACGAGGAGGTGGGCCGGGCCGGGCGACGGATGGTACCCGACAGCGGAGCCGAAGAGGCGAATCCGGACGATGTCGGAGGCGGGGAGCCGGAGTGATCATACTAACGGCTATAAGCCCGTGAGCGATTTCGACCCTCCGTGGGGTCGACTATGCTCACGAAGTTATAGCCGTCAGTATCAGGACGGTGTGACGGTGACGACCCGGGCGTCCAGTTCGTCCTCGAGGAAGTGTTCCACGTCGGGGTCGTCGACGAGCCGGCGGATCATCTCGCGCCACCGGCTCACCTGCTTTTTGCCGATGACGACCACGTCCGCCCCCTCGGCGGCGACCTCCTCGAGGATGGTCTCCTCGACGAGCAGCCCACTGCGGACGACGTAGCGGGCGTTCGGGAGCCGCCCGAATTCGTCTTCGACAGCGTCTTTGAGCTGCCCTCTCGTGACTGATCCCCCACCCTGGTAGAGGTCGACGTGCAGGACGGTGAGCGCGGCGTCGTCCTCGGCTGCGATGTCAATCGCCTCGGCGAGCGTCGTCCGCGAGTGTTCCGTCAGCGGATACCGGACGGGCACGACGACCTGTGTCATCAGGTGGGTTTGTCCGTCAGCCCACCTGAACCTTTCCAGTTCGGGCCGAGTGGATACGCATTTGACCGTGGGCAGTCAAGCCGCCGGCATGACCACCGTGCAGGGGCCGGACGGCCACCGTCTGTACGTCGACCGCCGGGAGGGAAAGCGCGGCGAGAAGGGGCCGTTCTACGTCGTCTACGCCGACGAGTCCCGCGAGGTTCGCTGGGGCTTTTGCTGTGGCAACTGTGGCTCCGTCGACATCGCCGTCGACACGATGGGGCGGATCCAGTGCAACGAGTGCCGGAACCGGGCGAAACCCGAGGAGTGGGACGCTGCCCACGAGTGACGGCATCTTGTCGTGTCAGTGTCAATTAGATACGTTTATTATGCCGCCGGTGGTAGTGAACGGCGAATGGGGACTGTTACCACGACACTCAGACAGCAGGCCCAGTCGATTTTCAGAGACCTCGGATACAGCGTCTCCGGCGACGGGGGCGAGTTCCGCGCGAAGCGCAAGTGGCGGATTGTACAGGTAACCCCAATGCCGGAACCCCAGGATCCGCCGACATCCGGCGACCTGCGCTGTTTCGTCACCTGGTCAGACCACGTCCCGGCCGTCGAGCGGCGGCTCGTGTGCGCAGATCCCGACTACGAGTGGGCGATTATCGGGGTCCGGGACGGTGACGGATACGAGGTCGCCCGTCAGTTCACGTGATACTGCCGGCTACGGGCCAGTAACCGACCCCACCCTACTTCGCTCACCCGGACGGGTTCGCTCGTTGAGGGTAGGGCTTTGATGTGGGACTCGCCCTCAACTGTCGCCGGGGGCTCCGCCTCGAAAGATGCGCGACACTTATGCTGGCTCACACCCAATAGATCTCATGTTCGTCGGTCACGGGCTGGTAGCGTTCGCGATTGCGGCGAGCGTAGCGGCTCATCGCGGCTGGTCGAGCGAGCGCGCGCTCGCAATCGGACTCGTGGCCGGTCTCTTCGCGACGCTGCCGGACGTCGACATGCTGTACGCGGTCGGGGGGCTCGTCGGCAGCCTTGAGGGCGTCTTCGCGGCCTCGGACGCCTTCTGGGCGGCTGCGGGCGAGGTCCACCGTTCGGCTACCCACTCACTTGCCGTCGGAGCCGTCGCTGCGGCCGGGTTCGGCGCCTGGCGTGGCCGTTCTGACTGGCGGCTGAGGGTCGTCGCCGTGGGGGCTCTTGCCGGGGTTGCCGCCGCGGGGGCTGCGGTCAGCGGGCCCGTCACCGGCGCCGTGCTGGCGGCCTTTGTCCTCGGTGGGCTCGGTATCACATTCTTCGCGGGGCGCCTGGGCTTTGGGACGGGTGCCGTATTCGCTGCGGCCACGCTTGGGCTGCTCACGCATCCGTTCGGCGACCTCCTGACGGGACAGCCCCCGCTGTTTCTGTATCCGCTCGACCTCGCCGTCGTCGGCGGGCGGATGACGCTGCACGCGGACCCGACGATCCACCTGCTGGGGGCCTTCGCCGTCGAACTCGCGACGATCTGGCTTGCGCTGTTCGTTCTGGCTCGCCTGCGCGGGCTTTCTCTGGGAGCCCACGTCCGGCCGCGCGCTGTACTCGGAGCCAGCTACGCGGCCGCGATCCTCGCAGTCCCGGCCCCGACGCTTGAGGTGGCCTCGCCGTTCGTGTTCAGCGTCCTCGCCGTCGGCGCCCTCGGGGTTCCGCTCCGGGCCGCCGATCTGGTGGACGACCGCTCGTGGGGCGCAACAGCACTTGTCGCCGTCACGACGGCACTGACCGCCGTCTCGCTCGCAGCGCTCGCGTACGCAACGGTGTATCTCGTCGTGGGGCTCTAAAGCTCCCGAACCGAGGGGACCTCTCCGACAGGGACGAAGTGTTCCGGCGTGTCGGGCCCCCCAGCTGGCGTGATCCACAGCTCGTAGGATCTCTCCGGATTGACGTCGAACGCCACCGCGCCGGTCACCGAGCGTCCGCTACGGACGGCGGTGTTCGCCAGTGACCGCTCGTCGATGCGATCGTCGAACGCGATCTGTTCGGTCCCGTCCCGGTTGTACTGGTACCACGTCTGTGGGGACCTGGCACGGAAATCCTCCTTCGGAAGCACGATCTTGTCGTCCTGTGGGTTGGTAAGCTCCAGAACGACGATCAGGAAGGTCCCCTCGGCGGTTGCCTTGCTCGCCGGATTCCCGAGTTCGTCCGCCCTGTAGAACTCGAGAATGCGATACGTTACCGCGTTGTCGTCCTCGCCGACGGTGAACTGCTCCTCCAGCGCGTGCGTGTTCCTGGCGGGTGTCGGCGTCGCCGTCGGGGTTGGTGTATCGGTCGGCGTCTCCGTCGGCGTCGCCGTGGGGGTGTCCGTCGGCGTCGCCCCCGAGGAGCCGTCCTCGAGTGATACCTCCTGCTCCGTCGGCGTCGATTCGGGGGTTTCAGTCGGGGTAGCCTCGTCGGATCCACCGTCGCCGCCACAGCCGGCGAGGACTCCGGCGAGGACGGTACTACAGCCGATCAGCACCCGGCGTCGTTTCATGCAACAAAGGTATTCCCATCGGGAGCATGAAAGTATCGGCCTGAGCCGACAGTATCAGCCTGTCGAACGGTCCAGTCCGTACACGTCCGTCTCGGGGTTGAACTTCGACCAGCCGTTCCAGAACATCGGCGGGTGGTTGTTCGCACGCCGGAGTTTCTGACCCGCGAAAGGCCCGTCCATTGCGACTCCCGTGGCCCGATTCCAGCGCGAGCCGCCGCCCGCGAGATATCGGTCGCCGTCGCTCTCGAAGCCGAGCGTCTCACCGTCGATCCGGCGGTCGTAGGCGACGAGTGTATCGTCGTGTGCAACGGCGACGACGACGGGTCGGCCCCCGACGCGGTCGTTGACGATTCCCTCTGCCGTCATGACCGGAAACGGGTACGCGCGGGCCGTCCCCCCGGACTCGAGCCCGACGACCATCGTCTTGGGATGGAGGTCGCCGTCGTGACTGTCGCGCCCGACGAGCTGTGACTCGTCACCGTAGCCGTACTTCGGGGAGAAGTAGTCGAACGAGCGGTCGTATTCGGGGATGGCCGTCGAGTGAGGTGGCGGGAGCAGGACCTCGACGCCGGAGTGGGTCGTCTGCCACTCCGACCACGTGGTCAGCGTGGAGGGGAGAACCGCAAGCCGGTCCCCGGTCCGGGGGCCTCCGATCGCGGTCGCCATGAGCTGGCTCCACAGGCTGTCGGTCAGATCGTCGTACATCACCAGATCCGACCGCCAGAGCTTGCCGGAGACGCCGAAAGTGGTCGGCTCGCCCGTCACCTGCCGCTCGAAGACGACACCGCTCCCACAGAGGACGCAGTACGTGACTGCGATGGGGCCGCCGTGGTCGTCGTTGACGACCTCGTGATGGTCGAGAATCCGGAGCGGATACGCGCGTGCTCTGCCCGCGCGCTCGACGCCGAGCACCGGTGCATCATCGGGAAGGGTCGGATCGCGCCCGCCGGCATCTAGCCCGCCCCAGCTCTCGGCGAAAGCCGGCTCGACAATCGCCGGAATGTAGTCGCGGGGGAGGGGCTGTCGCATCTCGGAACGTGGGACCGGCAGTTCCACGCCATCGACTGTCGTTGGAGCAGGCGTCGACGACGGTTCGGCGGCGGTCGGCGTCGCTGGCCCGGACTCTGACGGCGTCGCGGCCGTGCCGGGCTGGCCGTCGGGCGGGCTTGCCAGACAGCCGGCTGCCGTCACTACCAGGCCGGCACTCAGCGCACGAAGCAGTCGCCGCCGTCGCATACTCTCTGGTTAGGGAGGTCGAGATATAAGCGGTTCCTGGCTGTGGGATCACGACGCACAGGCTCACCCTCCGTCCGGTTCGACACGAGTCGGGTCGTCCGCCTCCGGGGGATGGACGTCGACGGCGTGTCGCGTGTGCCTGGCGTGTGTCTCGGCCCAGCGGCGCGCGGGCGCTTTCGCGAGAAAGCTCTCCTCGTCGGGACACCGTCGACAGTCGACCAGCCAGGGTGTGACGTCGTCGGGGAAGTGACCGGTGTGACGCCTGTGGTCGAGCGCGAACCGCTCCAGCGCGCGGTTGCCGACCTGCAGATCCTCGAGTTCGTACGCGAGGTCCCAGGTTCGGTCACACCGCGAACAGGCCACCTCTGGAACGTCGTCGACGACTGACTGGGGAGGGTCGTCCGAGTCTGTCACGGGCCGGCCTTGGCACTGGAGGGATTTCGGTGTGACGGCGATGCCCTATCCCCTCGCCTCCACGGTGGGCCACAGCGCCAGCGAGGGTACGCTTTTGAATACCTGGCTGGGGCAACTCATAGGGTGACACACCTCGTAGACAGCGCCATGCCGACGATACGGTTCGACGAACAGGAAATCGAGTGCGAGAGCGGCGAGATACTCCGCGACGCCCTCCTCGAGGGTGGCACGAGCCCACACAACGGCCTGGCCGACACGGTGAACTGTCACGGCATGGCCACCTGTGGCAAGCGAGCGACGCCGCCTGTCCTTCCCACCCCACGATCCAGAGAGCGGGTTGCGGCTGGCCTGCCAGACGCGCGTCGAGGGTGACATCGAAGTGACAAAGCACGACGGCTTCTGGGGACAGAAAGTCGAAGACGAGTGACCGGACACGACGAAGAGCAAAGCCGACATCGAGAAGTCGGTGTCCCCGGCGGCTCATACTGACGGCTATAACTTCGTGAAGATATTCGACCTCACGGGGGGTGGAAATTGTTCACGGGCTTATAGCCGTCAGTATCAGGAACGACCCGACCTGTTCGGGGGAATCGAACAGCGCGAGAAACCCGGCCTGGCCGCCGTCAGGGTCGTACCACCGAGTTGCCACACTGTCACGACCGCATCACAGGGATCGCCAGTCGGCCCCGTGTGAGGGGCCGCTCCGCGCCACCTATTCACAGAGTACCGATACTTTCGCAAGGGTTATACGTGCCCGCGGCCTCCGATTAGAGGAAATGGCGACAGGCAAAGTTGATTTCTTCAACGACACCGGCGGTTACGGTTTCATCGACACTGAGGATGCGGACGAGGACGTTTTCTTCCACATGGAAGACGTTGGCGGCCCGGACCTCGAGGAAGGACAGGAGATCGAATTCGACATCGAACAGGCCCCCAAGGGCCCGCGGGCGACCAACGTCACCCGCCTGTAAGGCGGTCCGGAACGCCTAGCGGCGTGCGACCGTCTTCTCTACAAACAACGTTCCCAGCGGCAGCACTGCCGGACGACTCATAGTGATTGCTGTAACAGTTTACCGGAGCGACCGCCTGCTGTCCGGCGGTCGCATCGGTAATGGCTTACAGCAGTCACTATCAGACGAGCCGCGAGGGCGCGCGATAGACGATACGCATCGGCAGCCCCTTCGCGTCGGTCGGCGGATCGGCTGGCAGCGAGTGCAACTCGCCCGGCCCCGGCCTGGCGGTGTACGCGAGCACGACCGCGTCCAGCACGTCGTCGACCGCGACCTCGGCGCCGCCGGCGGCGTCGGCCGCTGACTGGACGGCGACCGGGGCGTCGGGGTCGTACTCGGCGAGTGTTCGCATCCGCTCGGCGTACCCCCCGGCCTTCTTCTTCGAGTGCTGGAGTGGTTCGCCCGCAAGCGCCCGAAAACAGACCTCGGGGTGTGATTCTGCGAGTGTCGCCTGCGCCTCCGGGACGTTCCGGAGGAGTTCGTCGACCTCGGCGATGCCGTCGCTGATGGCAAACGCCTGCTTCGAGAGCCCGGCGTTTGCCTTTCGCTCGTTGACGCGCTGTGCTGCCGGGTAGCGCCGCTTGCGGGTCGCTTCCCGGACTGGCGGCGTGAACACCGACGCGCTGCGCGGGCCCAGCACGTCACGGGCGAGATCGTCACACCGCCGCCCCCCTTCGCCTTCCTCGATCAGGCCGATCGGGACGTCGACGAGGACGCTGGCTGCCAGCTCCTCGTAGCGGTGCCAGAGCCCGCCGATCTCGTCGAAGACAGCCGCGTGATCGAATCCCCCGGGGCCGAATGCGACCGCGAACCACGACCCCGAACTCCAGTCGACCCCCAGATACAGGTCGTCGGCCATGTGGGGTGGTCGACTCTCGAGGACTAAAACCCCCCCGCGTCACCAGCGACAAGAACACGATTTGATACTTGGGCCAGTTAGTTTATTGGGTCTGAGACTAATTTTCTCTGTGATGGACCGATCGACGGGGCGCTCCAGGGGACAGGGGAGCCGGGGACAGTCCGAACTCATCGGCGTGATACTCGTGTTCGGGCTGATGATCGTGGGGGCGGTGGTGGTCGTCGCTCTGGGGGCAAGTGCGGTTGGAGATTCTCAGGACCGGCTCTCGGAACAGCGCGCCGAGAAGGCGATGACGCAGTTCGACTCCAAGGCCGCCCTCGTCGCGCTGGGAAGTTCTGACGTCCAGCAGGTCTCCTTTGGCACCGACCGGGCCTCGAACTTCGAGGTGCAGGATGGGGAGGGGTGGATGA
>JAZKRS010000042.1:0-26140 GCA_036626435.1 Haloarculaceae archaeon
CCAGCCACACCAGGACCTCTCACAGTGGGTCGCGATCTTCGTGAGCGGATTCGATCTATGAGTTCTACATATCTCTCATAGCAGCCTACTTTTGTCACCCTGCCGCAGGGGAACACGTGCGGCATGACAGGTATCCGTGACGCGAACGACACTCTCACGAGAGAACGAATCCCGGGAACGAGTTCATGGTACAGACACGACAGCCGACCATCGACCGCGCCCTGACCCGCGTCCAGGAGGAGATCGACATCGTCGAGGCCGAACGGGAGGCGTTCGCGCGGTTTCTCGCACGCCTCGAGGACGCGTCGGCGACTGCCTTCGACGCGACCGGCCCGACGACCGGCGGCGGAGCGACCGCGCTGACGACGGGTGAAGCGAGGCAATCCGCCGAGCTGCGCCAGATCAGACAGGCCTACCGCGAGACGGTGATGGCCCTCCCACACTACGAGCGCGAGTACGGCGATACCCTCCGGGAGAGTCTGGCCGAGGAGCTGGGAGAGACGCTCGCGGGACATCTCGTCGACGGTCAGGTCCTCGCGCCGCCGGTACGCGAGGCGCTCGTCGCGGCAGTCGAGCGGGCACGGGACGACCGGGGCCAGTTCCTGGGGCTGCTCCGCCGGGAGCGAGCGTCCCTTGAGACGGTCGCAAGCGACCTCAACGACATCGAAGGTCGCCTGGTCGAACTGGAAGCGCGGGTCTCGGCAGCCTCGGAGAGCGGGCGGCTCGCAGCGATCGACTCGACGCTCGCCGAACTAGAACAGCAGTGTACCGACCTCGCGACGGCCCGCCAGGAGACGATTCACCGCCGGACGTCGAGACAGGTCTCCGGGATCGACGGCTGTAGCCTGGTCCGATACCTCTACGGGGACATGGAGACGGCCACACCGGCGCTCTCGGACATCGCGTCCTGTCTCGACTCCATGCGCCACCAGCGCCGGCGCTGTCTCCAGTGAGGCCGTATCCCGACACTGCCGGACCATCGCCACTCACCCCCGACCGAGGGCTGATACTGTTGCGGGCCCTGTAGAGAGGCATGGATCGCACCGAGATACGCCGGGCCTGGGACGAGATTTCCGAGACCTACGCCGACCGCAGGGACCCGGAGGGATCGGACGCTGACCTCGTCGAGGACCTCCTCGCCCGGTGCCCGCCGGATCCGGTGGTCCTCGACGTCGGCTGTGGCGACGGCGCACGGACGCTCGCGAACCTCCCCGCGGGCAGCCTGGGGCTGGACCTCTCCCGGTCCGGGCTCGAACTCGCCGCTGAGACGGTTCCGGACACACGCCTGGTACAGGCCGACATGGCCGCCATCCCGGTTTCGGACGGGGCCGTCGATGCCATCACCGCCTACCACGCCGTCTTCCACGTCCCGCGGTCGGAGCATCCGGCTGTCTACCGGGAGTTCGCGCGGGTCCTCGCACCCGGCGGGACGCTCCTGATGACACTGTCGGGTGGGCGATTCGAGACGGTCCGGCGGGGCTGGATGGGCGGGTCGATGTTCTTCTCGGCGCCCGGGCGCGACCGGACGCTCGAGCAACTCCGGGATGCGGGCTTCGTGAACGTCGAGACCGAGACAGCGACTGACCCACTCGGGAGCTCCAGCGAGTTCGTCTTCGCGGAGCAGCCGGGCGCCTGATACTGTCGGCCTACTCCGTCGCCTCGACTGCGCTGGAGACGACAGCGGTCACCTCGTCGACGAGCCCGTCGACGTCCTCGCTCTCGGCGTAGACGCGGACGTAGGGTTCGGTGCCGCTGGGCCGGACGAGCGTCCACGCGCCGTCAGGAAGCTCGATGCGGACGCCGTACTCGGTGTCCACTGCCCCCTCCGGGAACGCATCTGGCAGGGTCCGTTCGAGGCAATCCATGACTGCTTCCTTCCGGTCGTCCGGACAGCGCACGCTCTCCTTGCGGTAGGGCCGTTCGGCCACGGGCTCGCGCAGCGTCGCCAGCCCCTCACTTGCGACCAGCCGGGCGAACACGGCGGCGGAGGCGACGCCGTCGATCCACCCGCCGAGGGCAGTGTGGACGTGCTTCCAGGGCTCGGCGGCGAAGACAACACTCGTGTCCGCACTGCCCGACTCGCGGGCCGCGGCGATCCCCTCGTGGAGGGCGCCGAGGCGTACCCGCTCGACGCGCCCGCCGGCCGCGCGAACCCGCTCGTCGATGCGCGCGGAGGCGTTCGGCGTCGTCACCACCACGGGATCTGCGGCGTCGCTTTCCCGCACGTAGTGTTCGGCGAGGATGGCGAGGACAGTATCTTCGTGGATCACCGCGCCGTCGCCGTCGACGACGACGATCCGGTCGGCGTCCCCGTCGTGACCGATCCCCAGGTTGGCAGTCCCGTCGGCGACAAAGGCCCGCAGATCCGACAGCGACTCGGGCGTGGGCTTGCTCTCGCGGCCCGGGAAGTGACCGTCGACGTTGGCGTTGAGCGCCCGCACGTCAGCCCCGAGCCTCGTCAGGACCTGCGGCGTCGCGAGGCTCGCCATCCCGTTGCCACAGTCGACGGCAACCGTCAGCCCATCCGGGTCCTCGCCGTGCCCGCTCGCGAAGTCGGCGACCGCCCCGCGGTAGGCGGGCAGGGGGTCCGCGCGGGCCACCTCGCCCCAGGCGCCCCACTCGATCTGTCCCTTGCCGGCCTCGACGCGCTCTTCGATGCGGCGTTCGGCCTCGCGGTCGTACTCCTCGCCGTCGACGACCAGCTTGAGTCCGTTGTCCGGCGGCGGGTTGTGGCTGGCCGTGATCACGATGCCGTGCCGGCCCTGCGAAGCGAATGCGAGGGCGGGTGTCGGCACCACCCCCGCACGCACGACGTCCGCGCCCGCGCTCTCGAGTCCCGCGGTGACGGCTGCGGCGAGCGTGCCGCCGGTCTCGCGCCCGTCGCGGCCGACGACGAACTCCGTGCCAGCCTCCCCCGCGGCCCGACCGACCGAAAGCGCCAGGTCGGGCGTCACCTCCTCGACCGGCCCTCTGATACCGGCTGTTCCGAACAGATCCATCTAGTCCTCCCCCTCTGTCACCTCTTCGACGGTCTCTGCGATCTCGTCGGCCCGCGGCCTGCGGTCGACGCGCTCGTTGACCTCCTCGACTTTCTCCTTTACATCGGCGACTTCCCCTGCTACCGTCTCCTCGACTGTGTCGGCGACTTCGGTCGTGACTGTTTCTTCAACAGTGTCGGCCACGTCGGCCGTGACCGACTCCTCGACGCTTTTGGTCACGTCCTCCGCGAGGTCGGCCTCGACCTTCTCTGCGACCTCGCGGGTCATCCACTCGGGGTCGTAGCGGGCCATCTTCCAGACCACGTGGACCGCGTAGGCGACGAACACGCCGATCCCGAAGGCGATGCCGACGCCGGTGCTGGCGACGACCATGAGCACGATCGCAATGAGTATCAGTACGCCGTAGGTCAGATCGACGATCGAGTCAACACGGTTCGGGTTCATCTCAACATCCTGTCTGTCGTCTGGATTTCCCGGCCAGGGCACAAATACTCTCTGACCGCCGTCGGGAGCCCGGGTGATCTGATTCCGAACGAGTCCGAAAGCTGGCGGCAGGTCAGACGTCGAGTTCGTCGAGGTCGTAATCCGAGATCTCGACGCCCTCGCCGGTCACGTTGGCGATGAAGACGCCGTTACCGGAACCGGTGTCGCGTTCGGCCGCGGCCTTGACACCAGCGGCGGCGACCTGCTGGGCCTCCTCGTTGGTCATGCCCTCCTCGTAGCGGTCCTCGAGTGTCCCGTAGGCGACGGTCAGCCCGGAGCCGGTGACGGTGTAGTCGTCCTCCATGACGCCGCCGGCCGGGTCGATGCTGTAGATGTGCGATCCCTCCTCGTCGACGCCGCCGAGGATGGGATTGATGGCCAGGAAGGGGCCGCCGCGGGCGAAGTTGCCAGCAAGCGTCGAGAGGGCCTGCATGCTCATGTGCTCGCCGCGGCGGGCCTCGTAGAGGTTGACCTCGGCCCGCAGCGTCCGGATAAAGGACTGGGCGCCGCCGACCGAGCCGACGAGTGTCAGCGCCGCAGTGGGGTGGATCTGCTCGACCTTCTGGACGTTCTTGTTCGAGACGAAGCGGCCGCCGAGGCTGGCGCGCTTGTCGGTCGCGATGACCGCGCCCTCCTCGGTGGCGATGCCGATGGTCGTCGTCCCGGTCTTGGCGACCGTCTCCTCGTCACGGTCCCCGTTCGAGAGCGAGCCGAGCTCCGGCTCGTAGGGGTCGTCGTGGAGCCGCCCAGCCAGTCGCTGTTGATTCTGCGAGAAGTCAGAGCTACGGGTTGGGTCCTGCATTATGCCGGATTACTGGCCGACCACGTAAGAATGTATTTGTTCGAGAACGGCGCCCCGCCCGCCTCTGTGACGGTCAGGTCCCACTTGCTTGCTCGTATCGTTCCCCGAGTCGTTCGACGGCCCGGTGCACCGGCAGCCGGATCCCGACGCGGCTCGCGGCCATCGCGAGGGGCAACATCACGATGCCGGCGAGCAGTGTCAGCTGGTACAGCACAAGCAACGTGGCACGGTAGACGCGTTCCATCGTACTTCACCCGCTTCTCGGCGAGTGGAGGTATATAAACCTTGTCGCCAGTTTATCACAATCTATAATTCAGAAGGTGATCGAGGGCCACTCCCGTCTTGCGGTTCATCTGAGCAACAGGTTGTGGCGCCGGTCGATCCGGCTGAGGCGCCCATATATATAATCGAGCAGTTAGAGAGCGTCGTCGTTCGCATAAGTTATGGGCATTATCGCAGTGACGTGCGCACTGACGGGGCGCCGTCGGAGACGAATCAAAAGAACCGAATAGGCTCGGAGGGGAGATGGCACACATGAACTATCGTGTCGCGCTCGAAGCGGCCTGGCTCGTCCACGACGTAGAGGACGTCGACGACGCAATCGGGGTCGCTGTCAGCGAGGCGGGAAAGCGGCTGAACCAGGAGGATATGGACTACGTCGAAGTCGAGGTCGGGTTCACCGACTGTCCGGCCTGTGGCGAACCGTTCGACTCGGCCTTTATTGCGGCCGACACCGCACTCGTCGGGCTGGTGCTCGAGATGAAGGTGTTCAACGCCGAGAGCACCGAACACGCCCAGCGCATCGCCAAGAGTGACATCGGCGGGGCACTCCGTGACGTCCCCCTGAAGGTCATCGACACCGTCGAGTACGATGACGAGGGCGAGGCAAAAGCCTGACCCGCCCGCGGCCGACGCCGGTACGCTTTTATATTACTTGGGGTTATTTACCGATATGGACCTCCCTACGCCAGAGGACTTACGCGAGCGGCGGACGGAGCTGGGGTTGACACAGAGCGAGCTGGCAGAGCGGGCAGACGTCTCACAGCCACTCATCGCCCGCATCGAGGGGGGCGACGTGGATCCGCGACTCTCGACGCTGGGTCGCATCGTCAACGCCCTCCAGGAGGCGGAGGGGGGTATCCTCCGCGCCAGGGATCTGATGCACTCGCCAGTCGTGAGTGTCGAACCCGACGCGAGCGTCCACGAGTCAATCGAGGTGATGAACGAGAAGGGGTACTCGCAGGTGCCGGTCGTCCGCGACGGGACGCCACACGGCCTGATCGCCACCTCCGACATCCGCCAGCGCACCGAGGAGAACGTCGGCGAACTGCCCGTCGCAGAGGTGATGCACGAGTCGCTGACGACGGTCGAACCGGACGCCCCGCTCGACGCCGTCGACGCACACCTCGATCACAACGACGCCGTGCTGGTCGTCGAAGGGGGCGAAACCATCGGTATCATCACCGGGGCCGACATCGCAAAGCACGTCTCCTGAAACGACCCTCTGCGTGGGTGGTCCTCACCCCAGTTGTGCACGAATCCCGTTCACACCGCCGGCTCCTCGTCCCGAGTCCGATCGACGCCGGACGACGATTCCAGTGCCCGTGCGAACCCGTCTGCCCAGAGGTCGGCAGCGACCACCGCAGCGTAGAAGCCGACGAAGGGGGTGAGGATCCACCCGATGAACGGAATCACGTTGACGAGACCGGCGACGAAGAAGATTCCGACGGAGACGAGCCAGGCCACCGCATACTCCCGGTCGAAGACGACCGACTTGATGACGTCGAAGTCGAACGCCGCCCCGAACTGCCCCTCCCGGGCGAAGTTGACAATAGCGGCCACTGCGAGATAGCCGAAGGCAAGCGAGAGGATGAAAGTCAGTACGAGGCCGACCATCATCCCCCCGATCCCGGCAGCGGCCCCAGCCCTTCCGCCGGTCGCCATCGCGGCGATCGATCCGCCGATTGTCACGAACGCGACGATCACCGGGATGATCAGGTAGATGATTCCGATGATCCACGCCTGCAGACCGTCGACGAGCAACCCGCCCCAGTCCTCGAAGGCTGGTGGCTCCGAACTCCCCTCCAGGGAGCCGTCGATCGTCCGCACGACGTAGCCGTACACGACGAACAGCGGGAGGAGCAGGAACCCGAAAAACGACAGGACGCCGCCGATCAGGACAGTCTTGACCCAGTTCTCGCGCTCCATCGGATACGTGATGACTTCGTTGAAGTCCATATCTGAACAGTCACTTTCCGATCACTTGTAATTAACCCTGCCAGTAAATTAACTCTGAAATACCTGTTAGTAAATTGTGAGTCCTGGGGCCGTATTCGCTTGCTCGCTCTCTGCCCAGGTTCTCACCCCCGGTACAGCGGCGCGTGATCCGGACAGAAGTCGGGCTCGCGGAGCTGTGCCTCGACGACACCGGGCTGGCGGTGAGGGTTCGAGAGGCGACACCGCTCGTCGTCACAGAACGCCTCGCCCGTATCGAGGTAGTGGTAGGTCTGCAGGACGTACCCCTTCAGGGCGTCGGTGGTCCGCGGGTCGTCGTCGACGAGAAAGTCACCCTCGACCTCGTTTTCGAGGACCTCGCGGGGTGGCGGGCCGCCGGAGAACAGCGCGTGTTTCTGCTGTTCCTTGTAGTACCGTTCGGGCTTTGCGGGCGCCTCGTAGAGGCCGGGGACAGACACGAGCCCCGGTTGGCCGAGGACGTTGACGCGCTTGTGCCAGCGGCCGTCGTGGTCGCCCCAGGTGCCGAGCACGCGATCCAGCAGCGGGACGTGCAGGTGCTCCAGCCCCCGCTCGACGTCCGTGAGACGCCGCCGGAGGACATCCTGGACCTGCAGGCCGTCGTAGATGACGCCGCCGGCCCGATCCGGGTCGTCGAGAGCACGTTCCTCGTAGCGGACGATGCCGAGCATCGTGTTCCCCGTCTCGGGGTCGTACGGGTCGAGAACGCGTGCAGATGCCAGGTCCTCCGGAAGCTGGTCGTCCGCGTACAGGGAGAGAAAGCGGTCGCGAACCCGCACGTCGGCGGCGACGCGCCCGTCGAGCCAGCCGGCGATCTCGTCGGCGTCGGCCGCCGTCGTGGGCGCACGGTAGAGCGTGACCTCCTCGACCATACAGCCTCTACCGCCTCCAGTACAAACGGCTTGTCGGTTCCCTCGAAGACTGGCGGGCGAAAATCCGCCAGTATCAGTCGTCGGCCTCCACGAGGGGCGCGTCGTCGGCCGAGGCGACCCGCTCGACAGTCGAGCGGTTCGTCGTCGAGTCCTTCCGGACGCGTACCAGGTCGTCGGCCGCGCCGACCAGCTCCTCGTCGTGGCTGACGACGAGAATCTGCTCGACGCCCAAATCGCGCATCGCGCCGACCAGCTCCACGAGCTGTGAGACGTGGCCGGAATCGAGGAAGACGGTCGGCTCGTCGAGGATGAGCGGTGGCATCGGCGCCGCCCCCTCGATCCCCTCGGCGAGCAGGCGGTAGATCGCACACCGCAGGCTGAGGTTGAAAAGCGCCCGCTCGCCGCCAGAGAGCTGGTCGGGGTCCAGCGTCTCGCCGTCCTTCTGGTAGACGGTCAGCTCGTAGTCGCCGTCGAGTTCGATCCGCGAGTAGGAGTCGTTCTCGTAGACCAACTCGAACGTCTCGTTGAGCATCCGCTCCAGGCTCTCGACGTTCCGCCGGCGCAGTTCCGCCCGCAGGATCCCGTACATCTCCTGGAGCTTCTCCGCTTCCTCGTACAGCGACTCGAGGTGCTCGACGGTCCCCGCGAGGCGATCCCGGCGCTCCCGGAGGGCTTCGAGGTCCTCGATTTCACCCTTCACCCGACCGATCTCGGCCTGGAGGTCCGCCGTCCGCTCGTCGAGATCCGTCAGCTTCTCCGAGACCTGTTCGATGTAGCTCTCGGCGCGGTCTCTCTCCGCGCGGGCGCTCTCGACGCGGTCCTCGTCGAAGGTCTCCTCCAGTTCGACCCGCCGCTCGCGCTTGTCCGCGAGGTGGTCCCGCCGCTCGTCGTTCACCTCGGCCTTCCGCTCCCGGTCCTCGCGCAGGTCCGCGACGGTTTCCTCCAGATCGTCGATCGTCTCGATGGTCTCCCCCAGCGACTCCAGGCGGTCGACGCGTTCGGTCAGGTCGGCCTTGTGCTGGTTGCTCTCGGCAATCTCCGCCCGACACTCCCCGGCACGCTCGTCGGCTTCTTCGGCGGCCTCGCGCTTCGACTCGGCCTCGGCTTCGAGATCTGTCGCCTCCTCGCGGAGCCGCCCTGCGCGCGCTCCCTTCTCTTCGAGCGTCGCTTCTCGTTCCTCGAGCAGTTGTGTCAGGTTCTCGCGGTTCGTCCGGAGCTGTGCGAGTTCGGTCTCGCGCTCGACCAGCTCTTTGGCGCGGTCGAGTGTCACTTCGAGGTCCGCCTCGCGCTCCTCGAGTTCGGCGACCCTGGCTTCGAGGTCCGCCACGTCCGCCGTCCGTTCCTCGATAGCCTCGACGTGGGGTGACCCCTCGACGGGCTGGCCACACTCGGGACACTTGCCCGCGTCCCTGAGTTGCCTGGCCTCGGCGAGGCGCTCTCTGGCACTCGAGAGCTCCGCCTCTGCCTCGGCGCGCTCCTCGCGGACCGCCGTCATGTCGTCGGCGACCTCCTGCCGGTGGGCATCTGCCTCGCCAATATCGACTGGCGCATCCTCGAAGACCTCGCGACAGGCGTCGATGTCCGCTTCCAGTTCGGCCACCTTCTCGCGCTTGTCCGCGAGCGTCTCGCGCCCCTCGTCGACCGTCGCTTCGAGTTCGTCGGCCTCGGTGCGCCTGTCGGCTGCGTCGCTTTCCAGCGTCTCCGCCTGCTCGCGGAGCGACTGCGCCTCGCTGTCGTGTTCCTGCTTCTCGACGCTCAGCTCCCGGATGCGCTCGGTCACCTCCTCGATCTCGGCTTCGAGGCTCTCGACGCGCTCTTCGACCGCCTCGGCGTCGGCGCTGTCGATGTCCGCCGCCTCGAGGAGGTCGTCGCGGCGCTCTCTCGCACCCCCGAGGCGCTCGCGAACCCCCGTCAGCTCCTCTGCGAGCTGTTCGCGTTCGCGCTCGGTCGCCTCGATTGTCCCGCGCAACTCCTCGATTTCCTCGGCCAGCTCCGCGAGTTCGGCCTGTTTCTCCTCGTACTCCTCGAGAACTGCCTCGGCGTCGGCGAGCGTCTCCGCTGCCTGCTCGCGGTTCTCCTCGTAGCGTTCGACATCGGCCTCGATCTCCGACAGCTCGGACTGGAGAGCGTTCAGCCGGTCGTGGAGGTCTCGCTTTTCTTTCTCGCCGATTTGCTCTTCGACTTCGGAGAGCGCCCCCTGTTTGTCGTCCCGGACCCGGCCGACGCCGACGCGGGCGTCGCTGGCTCGCTCGCGGTACTCCTCGAGCTTGCCGAGCTGGAGGAGGTCGTCGAGCATGTCCTGGCGCTCGCCCGGCGAGGCGTTGATGAGCTTGTTCACCTCCCCCTGCCGGACGTACGCACAGTTGACGAAGGCCTCGTTGTCCATCCGGAGCAGCTCCGCGACCTGCCGGCGCACCGACCGGGCTCCCTCGTAGGTGCCGTCGGGCCCTTCGAGGACGCACTTCGTCGTCTGAGCTCGGTCCTCGCGGACGCTGACGCGGCGCTCGACGTGGTAGGCCCCGCCGGCGTGGCTGAACCACAGTTCGACGACCGCCCTGTCGGTCCCGATGGTGACGACCTCGTCGAGGGTCTGGTCGAGCGCCTTCGCGCCGTAGAGCGCGAAGAAACACGCCTCCAGCAGCGAGGACTTCCCGCTGCCGTTCAGCCCGTGGATGACTGTCACGCCGCCCTCGAGCGAGAGGTCGGCGTCCCCGTAACACTTGAAGTTCTCCAGCCTGATCCGGTCGAACCTCACAGGTAGTCCTCCATGGTGACCTGGCCGTCCTCGCCAGGGGCGGCGTTCTCGGCCGAATCGGCGTCGGATCCGTCTTCAGCGGCCGAGCTATCATCCGTGGCGCCGTCGGCCGACTGGAAGGCGCCGTCGCCGGCCTCGTCGACGAACTCTCTCACGCGGTCCTCCACGGCGTCGGCGACGTTCGAGTCCGCGACCTTGCTCGCGCGGATCGTCTCGTCGACGTCCCGCGCGGCGGGGCTCAGCCCCAGTTCGCGGACCCGCTCGCGGACCGCCTCGTCCGGGTCGGCGAAGCTCACCTCGATCTCGCTCTCGTCTGCCAGCTCGCGGTGGTCGGTGACGCGCGTGACGAGCGCCCCGCGGTCGTCGGCGTACTCCTCGATGCTCGCCGGTGTCACCGACTCGCCCTCGCCGCTGATAGAGACGGCGACGACGGCCTCAGGGAGGTCGTGCTGACCGACGCGCTCGCGGACGCGCTCGATCCCCTCGCCGGGGCCCAGTTCGACGTCGACGTAGACGAACTCGCGGGTGTCGAGCCCGCGCCGGCGGATGTCGACGCCGTCCTCGAAGACGACGAGGTTGTACCCGCGTTCCTCGCGCTCGGCGGTGCTCGCGCGCTCGGTCGACCCGCAGTAGGTCAGCCACGCCGCGTGTGGCTCCTCGACCTGTCTCGTCCGGGGCGTGTGGTCGTCCCCGAGCAACACGGCATCGAAAGTCACGTTCGACTCGGCGAGGACCTCCTGTGCGTCCCAGTCGCCGTGGGGGAACGGCTGGAAGAGCCCGTGAGAGACGAGCGTGGCGTACTCGGCGTCGTGGCCCTCGAAGTCGTAATCCAGGTCCTCGCGGCGTGCCCGCGGGACGAAATCCAGCCCGTAGAAGGCCGTCCCCCCGACGACGACCGGCCGGCTGCCAAGGCGGGTCGCAAGGCCAAGCGACTCGAAGAGGTCGAGCCACTGGGCGTCCCGTTTCGCCTCGTGGTTGCCGACGACGGCGAGGAACGGGATCCCGGCGGCGTCGAGCGTCCGGAGCACGGACAGTGCGCCCATGATGTCGGGCAGGGTCGGCCGTCGGTCGTGAAAGAGGTCGCCAGCGTGGACGACGGCGTCCACGTCCCCGTCGACAGCGTCGCGTACCACCCCCCGGAACGCGTCGAGGAAGTCCTCCCGTCGCTCCGGACGGTGGTACTGCTGGTATCCCAGGTGCGTATCCCCGGTGTGGATGACGCGGGTCATGTCCCCGGGTATGCCGTCACCCGGCTTATGTGTTGGCAGACCCGGGCGGAAGTGAAGTTTCGACGGCGTGCCGGTGGTATCCGAACGCTTAATACTCGATTCAGCCCAACAGTGTGTATGCGAGTGCTGATTACTGGCGCACATGGACGGGTAGGCGAAGGCCTGAAGATGCACCTGGCGGACGAAGAGGGCTACGAGCTGACCTATCTCGACCGCGAGGATCACCCCGACTACGAGACCCACGTCGCCGACGTGAGCGACTACGAGGCGATCCGGCCGGCCTTCGACGGACAGGACGCGGTCATCCACCTGGCGGCGTACCCGCTGACCGACGGGACCTGGGACCAGGTCCGCGAGAGCAACCTGATCGGGACACACAACGTTCTGGAGGCGGCGGCCGACGCCGGCGTCGAGCAGTTCGTGTTCGCCTCCTCGATCCACGCCGCCGGGATGTACGAGGAGGACAACGCCCCCGAACTCTACGAGATGGACTTCGAGTTGACGGTCACCCACGAGGACCCCGAGCGGCCCGACTCCTACTACGGCGCCTCGAAGGCCTGTGGCGAGGACTGGGGGCGCTACTACATCGAGAAGCGCGACTACCCCGAGCAGTTCTACGCCATCCGCATCGCCAGCATCCGGGAGCCGCCCTACGACAACCCCTACGGCGACGCCGAGAAGGGCGTCGAGCGCGGCGACTGGGAGCGCGGCAGCGACGAGTACGAGACACAGGTCAAGCGCCTGAAGGGGACCTGGCTCTCCGAACGCGACTGGGTCCAGCTGGTCGAGCTGTGCCTCGAGGACGACGACCTGGAGTTCGACATCTTCTTCGGGACCAGCGAGAACGAGCGCGGGTGGTACGACATCGAACACGCCAAGGAGGTGCTGGGCTACGAGCCACAGGACCGGGCCGAGGCGTGGACCGAACCCCCACAGGAACTCGTCGAGCACGTCGACGCCAGTCGGGAAGACTGACGGGCGAAAATCCGCGATTTTCGCCCGCCAGTATTCGAGGACGTGTCCGCCGTGTCCGGGTCGTTCGTCACCGGACAGCGTCCGGGTCCTCACGACCCTCTGTGCTGTCGGCTGTCACGCGCTGAAGTAGATTTCGTGTAGCGCCTCGCCGCGCTCGAAGCGGTCGTGGCCGAGCGGAGAGACGTCGACAGTTTTCGGCTCACCGTCGAGCACCAGCTCCGAGACGACCTGTCCGGTCGCCGGCGACTGCATGAACCCGTGTCCCGAGAAGCCGGTGGCGGTCACCAGCCCCGGCAGTGTCTCCTCGATGATGGGGTGGTGGTCGGGAGTGATCGCGTAGAGGCCGGCCCAGCCGCGAACGACCTCCGTGTCGGGCCCGAAGTAGTCCGCGACAGTCGAGACGTGTTCGAGAGCGTCGACCGTCCAGTCCAGATCCGACGACTTCGTGTACGTGTCCGGGTCCTGCTCCGGGTCCGACTCGGAGAAGTGGCCGCCGACGAGGGCCTTCCCGTTCCGTTCCGGCCGGAAGTAACAGCTGTCGTCGAGGTCCGTCACGAGCGGGTTCGAGTCCGGAACCGGGGTTTCCGGGTCGACGATCGTCGCCTGGCGGCGCCGCGGCGAGACGGGGAGGTCGACCCCGGCCATCGCGGCGACCTTCGGGGACCACGAGCCGGCGGCGTTGACGACGAAGTCGGCGTCGTACCCCCCCTCAGTCGACTCGACGCCGACGACCGCCTCCCCGTCGGTCCGGACGTCGGTCACCTCGGTGCCGGTGTGGACCTCGGCCCCGGCGGCGGTCGCCGCCCGCGAAAAGCCCTGCAACCCCAGGTGTGGGTCCGCAAAGCCGTCCGTCGGGCAGTAGGCGGTCCCGACGTACTGTTCGGTCCGGAGGCCGGGGACGTACTCGGTCGCCTCCGCGGGGTCGAGAAAGCGACTGTCGACCCCGAGATCGTTCTGGATGGGGATCGCCTCCCGGAACAGGTCGGCGGTCTCCTCGGCCCGGGCGACGTAGAGGTAGCCCGGCCGCCGGTACTCGATGTCGACGCCAAACTCCTCCTCGAAGGTCTCCCAGACCGCGACGCTCTCCTGGGAGAGGCTGATCCCGACCTCGGTCGTGAACTGGGTCCGGACCC
Organism: Haloarculaceae archaeon; assembly: GCA_036626435.1. GTDB lineage: Archaea > Halobacteriota > Halobacteria > Halobacteriales > Haloarculaceae > SW-9-67-25. The sequence goes on from JAZKRS010000042.1 coordinate 13,502, forward strand.
CGCCGGCGGCCCGGTCGGTGGCCCCCGACCCGATCGAGGCCTTCTCCAGGACGGTGACGTCGGCCCCGCGGTCTGCCAGGTAGTAGGCGCTGGCCAGCCCGACGATCCCACCGCCGACGATGACGACGTTCATCACGTGGGGTGTTCGGACCGACGAGCAAAACACCTGTGGTGCGCGCGGGCCGGCGGCAGGTTTATTTGACGGGCCCTGGCTCACGGGATATGGAGATCACAGAGATCGCCGTCTACCAGGTCGATCTGCCGATCGCCGAGGGCAGTTACGACTGGTCAGGCGAGAACTCCTACGAGGCGTTCGATTCGACGGTCGTCCGCCTGCGGACCGACAGCGGGGTGACCGGGTGGGGCGAGGTGTCGACGCTCGGGTCGGCGTACCTCCCCGCCTTCGCCCGCGGGGCCCGTGCCGGGATCGAGGAACTCGCCGACGTGACCCTCGGGGCGGACCCGACACAGCCGGGGGTGCTGGCCGAGGCACTCGACCGCCGGCTGCGCGGGCACCCGTACGCGAAGTCCGCACTCGACGTCGCCTGCTGGGACGTCACCGGGAAGGTCGCCGGCAAACCCGTCGCGGACCTCCTGGGCGGGCGGTTCGGCGACTCGGCCCCGCTCTACCGTGCGATCTCGCAGGACACCCCGGAGGCGATGGCCGACAGCGTGGCGACGTATCGCGACCAGGGATACGGGACCTTCCAGCTGAAAGTCGGGGAGGGGCCGGTCGTTGACGCCGAGCGCATCCGCGCCGCACGCGAGGTTCTCGACCCCGAGCACGTGCTCGACGCCGACTGCAACACTGGACTCACCCGCCACGAGGCCGTCCGGCTCGTCGATTCTGTCCGGGACGTGGACGTGTACATCGAACAGCCCTGCCGGACCTACGAGGAGTGCCGGGCGGTGCGCCACAGGACCGACAAGCCGTTTGTCCTCGACGAGAGCATCGACGGCGTCAGGCCGGTGATACAGGGGCACGAGGACGACGCGATGGACGTCGTCAACCTCAAGATAGCGAAGGTCGGCGGGCTGACGCGGGCGGGGACGGTCCGCGACCTCTGTGTGGAGCTGGGCTTTGCGATGATCCTCGAAGATACGTGGGGCAGCGAGATCGCCACGGCGGCGATCGCACACCTCGCACACAGCACGCCACCGGAGGCGCGGTTCGCGACCACCGACTTCCACAACTACAACGCGGTGACCACCGCCGACGGCGCGCCGGCCACAGAGAACGGGCGGATGGCCGCGCCGACAGAGCCCGGGCTGGGGGTCGAGCCACGAGAGGACGCCCTGGGCGATCCGGTCGCGACGTACGCTTAAAAAACGGTCCGCGAACGAGTTGCCCCGGGCCTACATCATGCCGCCCATACCGCCGCCCATGCCGCCCATGCCGCCGGGCGCGCCGCCGGGCGCGCCACCTTCACCCTCTTCGCCCTCGGTCGAGAGGTCGCCAGCGGAGATGATGTCGTCGATCTTGAGCACGAGGTTCGCGGCCTCGGTCGCGGAGGCCATGGCCTGGCGCTTGACGTGGGCGGGTTCGACGATGCCCGCCTCGAAGGTTTCCTCGACGTCGCCGCTTTCGACGTTCAGGCCGGCCCGCTGGTCACCCTCCTCGTGGGCAGCGCGGAGGTCGACCAGCGTGTCGATGCTGTCGAGGCCGGCGTTGCCCGCGAGCACGCGCGGGACGAGTTCGAGCGAGTCGGCGAAGGTCTCGATTGCCAGCTGTTCGCGGCCACTGACACTGTCGGCGTAATCGCGCAGGCGGCGGGCCAGTTCGACCTCGGGTGCGCCGCCGCCGGGCAGGACCTGCCCGGAGATGATGGTGTCGGAGACGACATCGAGGGCGTCGTTGACGCCGCGTTCGAGTTCGTCGACGACGTGCTCGGTCGAGCCCCGGAGCAGGAGCGTCACGCCGTGGGAGACGTCGCCGGCGCCCTCGACGTAGAACAGCTCGGCATCCTCGTCGCGGCGGATGGACGCGCTGCCGAGGTCCGCCGTGCTGACAGCGTCGAGATCGGAGACGATCGCGGCGTCGATGACCTCCGAGAGGAACTCCAGGTCGGACTTCTTGGCGCGGCGGATCGCGAGGATTCCCTCCTTGGCGAGGTAGTGCTGAACCATGTCGTCGATGCCCTTCTGACAGAACACGACGTCGGCGCCGAGGTCGACGATCTGGTCGACCATCTCGCGGAGCTGTTCTTCCTCCTTGTCGAGGAACGTCTGGAGCTGGTTGGGGTCGGTGACGCTGACCTGCGTGTCGACCTCGGCCTCGTCGAGTTCGAGGGCCGTGTCCATGAGCAGGACGTCGGCCGCCTCGAAGTCGGTGGGCATGCCCTCGTGGACGGGATCCTTGTCGATGACTCCACCCTCGAGCAGTTCGGACTCGCCGGCCGACCGGCCGGTCTGGGTCTCGATGTCGAGGAAGGCGAGATCGACGACGACGGAGCCGTCGTCGGCCTCGACTGTGACCGCCTGGGCGCCGCTGACGACGAGGTCCGCGAGGTCGGCCTTGTGCTGTTCGGCGCCCTTGCCCGTCATCGACGTCTCGGCGACCTTCCGCAGCGTCTCCTCGTCGTCGCGGTCGACGTCGATGGCGATCTCGTCGACCTCCTCGCGGGCCTTCTCGGAGGCCATGTCGAACCCGCGCATGATGGCGGTCGGGTGGATGTCCTGTTCGAGGAGCTCCTCGCCGTTCTTGAGGAGTTCGCCCGCGATGGCGACCGCCGTCGTCGTGCCGTCGCCGGCCTCGTCCTCCTGGGTCTCGGCGACCTCGACGATCATCTCCGCGGTCGGGTTGTCGATGTCCATCTCCTCGAGAATGGTCACGCCGTCGTTGGTGACGGTGATGTCCCCGAGGGAGTTGACGAGCATCTTGTCCATCCCCTTCGGCCCGAGTGTCGAGCGTACGGACTCGGCGACGGCCCGCGCAGCCGAGATGTTGTGCTCCTGTGCGCTCTTGTCCTTCATTCGCTGGGCGTCGTCGCCCAGAATAATCATGGGCTGGCCCTGCATCTGCTGCTGACTCATAGTCAAGCCGAACTTTGTATGTGGTTCTATATAAATTGTGGTGATCGACATCGAGCGTCGGCTCGCCGGTCGCCACGCGGGATTGCCCCGAATCACGCCAGGGAGCGCGTCTCACCCCGAATCCGTGTGACCGAATACCACGATACTCGGTCGAGGGGCGGAACGTATTTATATTCGTTCTGGACCCCTGTCTCGTCGCGAGTGATCGTCACGGCGGGTCCTGCAGACGGCCGATGGACAGACCTGCGACGTGACGGGCGGGTCCGGGCGCCGATGAATATGTCCACACACCGAACTTTAACCCCACGAAGGGGCAAACGGGTGTCCATGTACGAGTCCCACATTGCACGCCGGGCGGAACTGCCAGATCCGGAGCGACGGGCGGAAGCGCTCGAGGCCGCCGGCTACAACGTCTTCAACCTCGCAGCCTCGGACGTGTACGTCGACCTGCTGACGGACAGCGGGACGGGGACGATGAGCCCCGACCAGTGGGCCGCACTGCTGGGCGGCGACGAGGCCTACGCGGGCAGCGAGAGCTTCGAGCGTCTGCAGGACGCGGTCGGGGACGTCACGGGCTTTTCCCGTGTCGTGCCCGCCCACCAGGGCCGCGGCGCGGAACACCTGCTGTACGGCGCGCTCGTCGAGGAGGGTGACGTCGTCATCAACAACACGCACTTCGATACGACGCGCGCACACGTCGCCGAGGCCGGCGGCGAGCCGGTCGACTGCCCGATCGAGGGCGCCTGGGACCGCGAGGTGTCGGGGAAGTTCCTCGGGAACCTCGCAATCGAGAAGGCCCGCGAGATTGCCGGGGAGGCCGGTCGCGAGCGGATTCCGCTGATCGTTCTGACGCTGACGAACAACTCCGCGGCCGGCCAGCCGGTCAGCGTCGGGAACGTTCGCCGGGCCCGGGCACTCGCCGACGAGTGTGACGCGAGGCTCGTCCTCGACGTCTGCCGGTTCGCCGAGAACGCCTTCTTCGTCAGCGAGCGCGAAGAGGGGTGGGGCGAGGCCTCGATCGGGGAGATCGCACGCGAGCAACTCGGTTACGCCGACGCCATCGTCATGAGTGGCAAGAAGGACGGCCTCGCGAACGTCGGCGGGTTCGTGGCCGTCGCCGACGACGAACAGGCCCTCTTCGAGGAACTCAAACAGCGGGCCATCCTCTACGAGGGGTTCCCGACCTACGGCGGGATGGCGGGCCGGGACATGGCCGCGATGGCCGCCGGCCTCCGGGAGGCCGTCGAGCGCCCCTATCTTGCCCACCGCGTCGGGCAGGTTCGTGACCTGGCGGACCGCCTCGCCGACGCCGGCGTGCCGGTCTACCGCCCGGTCGGCGGCCACGCCGTCTACGTGGACGCCGCCGAGGCTCTGCCGACGATCCCGGCCGAGCGGTTCCCGGGACAGGCGCTCGTCTGTGCGGCCTACCGCGAGGGAGGGGTCCGGGCCGTGGAACTCGGCAGCTTCGCGTTTCCCGACGCCGACCGCCCGGAACTCGCCCGGCTGGCACTCCCCCGCCGGACGTACCACCGCGAACACCTCGAGCACGTCGCCGAGACGTTCGGCGCGGTCGTGGACCGGGAGACCGTCTCGGGGCTGGAGATAGTCGAGGAACCCGAACGGTCCGAGCTCAGGCACTTCTCGGCGCGCCTCCAGCCGGCGACGGAAGCGAAAGCGACGCGTCGCTGACGCGCCGCTCGGAGATGAACTCCTCGCCGGACGACCACTGTAGAAGCGCCAGGACTGGGATTTGAACGTCGTCAGACGGTCCGGGCGTGCGGCGCTACGCGCCGTTCCGGGCTGCGACTGACTGGCTCAAATCCCAGCCGATACGCGACAGCAGGGACGGCGTTGCGAGCACACGAGGGACTCGCCGGACGACCACTGTAGAAGCGCCAGGACTGGGATTTGAACCCAGAATCCCGTAAGGGAACACGCTCTCCAAGCGTGCGCCTTACCGTTCGGCCATCCTGGCCCAACGGAAGGTAGCAGGACCGCGAGATTAAGGCCTTTCGTTCCCGTACAGCAACGGCCAGACGGAGTACGCGGCGGCGACGGTGGCACCCGCGACGACGACTGCGACCGCGGCCTTCACGGGAACTGTGACGCCTTCGCCGGCGACCAGTTCGTACCCCTGGACGAGCACGAGGAAGGCCAGCCCGCCGACGAGGCCCCACAGGACGCTCGCCTTGATGCGTGGGTTCACCGTCCTGACCCCTCCCGGGAACGACGCGTTCCGTGATCTGCGAGCGTCTCTGCGATCGCCGCTCTGTAAGACTCGTCGTCGTGACCAAGCCGTGGGAGCCAGACGTCCTGGTACGAGGGGTGCAAGAGCGGGACGACAGTCACCCCCAGATCTGGGCACTCGACGGGTTCGAGGACGCAGTCGAGAAACCCGGCGATCGTCCGCCCGTCGAGTGCGAGCGTCGACTTCGTCGCGTGCTTGCCGGTCGGCACGACGACGCGTGGCTCGACCGCCTCGATCTCCCGGCGGAGGTGTGGGCGACAGTTCGCCCGCTCCTCTGCCGTCGGTTCGCGGTTGCCGCCGTCGCCGTCGGCCGGAAAGCACTTGACGGCGTTCGTGAAGTAACACTCCTCGGGGCCGTGGCCGGCGTCGGCGAGCAGGTCGGCATCCTGCGGCCCGTTGCCCCAGGAGATGCGCTCGCGTGACTCGGCCAGGGCGGGACACCGCCGGCAGTCCCCGGCGAGCGCGTGTTGCAGGTCGGGGTCCAGAAACCTCGGCACGCCGTAGTCACTCCGTTAGCCCGATCGGTCCGGCACGGTCAAAGGGGTGCCGGTGTACGGTCGCCGACGGGGCAGGCAGGTCACCGCCCTTTTATTTTCGCTGTCCCAGGTGGGTGTATGCGCAGTCTGGACACGCTCGCTCGGCTCGTGATCGTTCTCGCAGTTGCCGCAGTGACCGCAGTCGCGGGCTGGTTCGTCCTCCTCAGGTACCCGGCGTCACTCGCGGACCTGCTCGGGGTGGTGCTGGTCGGCGCCCTCGTCGTCGCCGGCGTCAGGCTGGCGGGGAACATCGTCGACTCGCTCCTCCCGGCGTACAACGTCGCGGAGGTTGCAGTCGAGGGGCCGATCACCCGCGACGGCGGCAGCGGGCCACTCTCCCGCGCCCCGGTCGGCGCGGCGGCCGACGACATCGTCGAACAGATCGAGCGGGCAGACGAGGACCGCGGCGCGGAGGCGCTGCTGGTGAAGCTGAACACGCCCGGCGGCGAGATCGTCCCCAGCCAGGACATCCGGCTGGCCGCCGAGCGCTTCGACGGGCCGACGGTCGCGTACGCGACCGACGTCTGTGCCAGCGGCGGCTACGAGATCGCGGCCGGCTGTGACGAACTCTGGGCGCGGGAGGGCTCGATCGTCGGCTCGATCGGCGTCATCGGCTCGCGGGTCAACGTCGCCGACCTCGCGGACCGGCTGGGCGTCGAGTACGAGCAGTTCACTGCCGGCGAGTACAAGGACGCCGGGACGCCGCTGAAGGAACTCGACGAAAACGAACGGGAGTACCTCCAGGGGATCGTCGACGACTACTACGACCAGTTCGTCGCCGACGTCGCCGAGGGCCGCGACATCGACACCGAGACCGTCCGCGACACCGAGGCCCGAATCTACCTGGGCGAGGGGGCACTCGACGTGGGGCTGGTCGACGAGATCGGCACCCGGGAGGCGGTCACAGACCGCATCGAGGAGCGCATCGGGGCCGAGGCCACAGTCGAGGAGTTCACCCCCCAGCGGGGGCTTGCCGATCGCCTCCAGCGCGGGGCTGCGCGGGCCGCGTTCGCCCTGGGCGCGGGCGTTGCCAGCGCCTTTTCTGACGGCGACCTCTCCTTTCGGTGAGCCCCCGGCGATGGCGAAACCCATATTATCCACTGAGCTAACATTTTGTTAGGGCTTCACCTACATATCTGTACAGTATATTTCACGGCAACTCAGTCGTATAATTGCCTATTATCTATATGTGTGGTTGTTGTTGTCTAGCAGAGTACCGTCGAGCCACGATTGCAGAAGCGCCTCGGTGGCTGACAAGCGACAGGTTGGGTGGTGGCTCGTGAGCGACCATGCTCCCGACCGACAGATGCCAGACACCGACCAGACCGGCAAACTCGATCTGACACGCCGAAGGGTCCTCGTCGCGGCCGGTGCCCTCGGCGCCAGCGGGATCGGTGCGAGTGCGCTGTGTAGCGAGCAAGACCGGTTCGCGAACGATCACATTGTGGCCGACGACCTTGCACACACGATCGGCCTCCGCCTCCCTGGCAACCCCCGGATCCACACACCTGTCATCCCGGTTACAGGGCTACACGACGAGAGAACAGTGTAAATGAAAATCGTCAGTTCCGACATGAATCGGGAACAAATCGCGGCAACGGTACTGTCGGTGCTGGCGGTCACGACGATATCCGTCGCCGGTAGCGCGACGGTGGCACTCTCTGTAGAAGCGGACCGACCCACACAGAACCAGCACATCGAGGAGAGCGTCCCCACTTCACCTTCGGATCTGGGTCAGACATCGCCAGACAGCTACTCGAGAGGTGACGGGAACCCGACGATGGCAGGAGTATCCACAGCCGCACAGACGGGTGGCGCGTCGGATGGGGACAACGCTATTTTGTTCGGACAGTTCGACCACGGGAGAACGTACAGAGCGAACAAAGTGGTGACGATCAGCGGAACGATGGATTACATCGGTGACTGTGGCTCCACCGGTGTCGACGATCAGTTCTCCGCGTTCGCGGACGTCTACGTCGTCAATAACAGTGAAGGCGACGCCATGACGGATGGGGAATCGTTGAACGACGTGGTCGGGACCCCGAACACGATCGGCCCTGCCACCGCGGGTGGTGGCTACTACGACGAAATCGTCGGCATCACTGCGCCGGCTGGCAATCTCACGGAAGGGAGATACGATGTCGTCATCGACAACTGCCAGGACGGCACGTTCGACGCCAGTCAGGACTTCATTCGTTCGCCCGACCGGCCGGGGCTCATCGTGGAACTCCCGGAGGAGGTGCCGGATGCCTCGCCCCATCTGCAGAATCTCAAACAGAAAGCCGAATTCCAGGCTCAGTTCTGGAGGAGTGGCGCCGACTACTGGGACGCCACCTTCACCGGACTAGAGGTCTACTCGAAATTCGGCGCGCTCACCGATCCGACCGACCTGCTCATCTACGTGACCCAGAAGGGAGTGAGCAAAGGGCTCGGCGTGAGCGGGACTGAAGCCGCGGTCACCGCGCTGGAGAACACGGCGAACCGCTATGAGGGTATCCACGCTGACCCGCCGGATCCGACCTATCGGCAGGTCAGTACGGTCGGCCCCCGGGACCGGATCGAGCCCGGGAGTGGCGATGAGCTAGCGACCGCAACTGCGCGACTCGGGACCGCCTCCAGCAACGAGCAAGCGCTCCTCCGGGCGTTGCGGATCTCAATCGAGCGGTACCAGGGAGCCAAAGCCGCCCAGGACGGCGAGTGGGCGCTCGTCCACGCCCGAGCGATACGGGATTACTCGACTCTGCTGGCGGCCCACATCCAGCGCCGACACACTGCGCTCGCTCGCGCAGACGCCGCGCTGGCGAACGATTCCCGCCCGCTGAACGCTACGCTCGCGGACCTGGAGACAGCCAGGTCGCGAGTCGCTGATTCGGGGCTCTCGGAGAGCGAGTACCGACGGGCGCGCAACCTGGGGTTGACCGACACCGAAATCGACGGACTCGAACGAGATATCGCTGCTGTGGACTTCAACATCACCAAAGCCACGGTCCGACGGACAAATGCCGAAATCCTGGCAAACGATTCTGCACTCATCACGGAGTTCGAGACCGTTTCCACAGCCATGGACGACATCGTGACCACCCTCGAAGAGGATCCGCTGGTGGCCGACAAGCTCCCCATCGCCGATGCGGGTGGACCCTATACCGTCACCGAGGGGGCGACGCTCACGTTGAACGCCACGGGGTCGACCAGCGCGACAGCGATCACGGGCTACGCGTGGGATCTGGACGCCGATGGCGAGTTCGATGACGCCACCGGACCCACGCCGTCGGTCACGTTTGATCGCGCCTTCCAGGGGATAGTCGGGCTGAAGGTCACCACCGAGGACGGCGTTGCCACCGTCGGCTACACTCCAGTCGAGGTGACTGATGCCAACCAGCGGCCGTCCGCCACGTTCCGCCCGACGAACCGGTCGCTGACCGTGCGCGTCGGCTCCACCCAGGCCTTCAATTTCTCGGCCACTGATCCCGAGGGGGAGTCGGTCAGCGCCGAATGGTTCGTCGACGGCACTCGGGTCGGAACCGAAGAGTCGTTCGAGTACACCCCGTCGGACGCCGATGTCGGACTCCACATCGTGTCGGCCGTTGTCAGTGACGCGGATCCCCGAGGCGAACCGGCGGGAACGAGTTGGGTGGTACGGGTGCTCGCGCCGGATGTCGATGGCGACGGCTGGCGGGCGACCGCTGACTGCGACGACGAGGAGCCAGCGGTGAATCCCGGTCAGAGCGAAATCGAAAACAATGCCAGAGACGACGACTGCGACCCGTGGACGCTCGACGGTGGTGGCGAACTCGGGGTCGAATTCACCACTGAACTGGCGAGCATCGAGGAGGACGGCACGCTTCCGGACATCGCTGGGGCGCTCTCGGAGTGGGGTAGACGTCCATCGATCAGTCCGGATGGCCAGCGCGTGGCGTTCGACGCCAGGTTCAATGATATGCACGATATCAGGGTTCACGATCGCCAAATCGGGGAGACCGAACGAATCGATACCGGCCGTATTGCCCAAACCAATCCTATTATAGGCGGTTCGAACGGTCGGTACGTGGTGTTCTCGGGGCTAGAGGAGCCACCCGCATCGGTTCCCCGCCACGTGTATCTCTACGATCGGCAACAGGATACCATCGAACAGGTCAGTGTCGCCGGAGAGGGTGGTGATACCGACCGAGTGAGTGAGTATCGGGCACATGTCAAATCGAACGTCGTCAGCGCCGACGGTCAGTTCGTCGCGTTTACCTCCACGACGAGTCTCGTTCCCAACGACACGGACGACCACGACGACGTGTTCGTGCGCGACCGACAAGCGAACACCACGGAGCTGATCAGCGTCTCCAAAACGAACGAGGAGGGCAGTGGGGACCGGCCGTCAATCAGTGCCGACGGCCGATACGTCGCGTTCCAGTCGTGGAGCAGGCTGCTCCCCGGCCGCTCACTTGACCCGACTGCCCCGCACGTCTTCGTCCACGATCGTGCGACCGGGGCGACCGAACTGGTCAGCAGCACCAGCGATGGAACTCCGATCGAAGGTCAAACCCCGTCTATCAGTGCTGATGGCCGATACGTGGCATTCGCAGCCGGGTCCGTCCCACGGGAGATACGGGTTCACGACCGGGTGACGGGTGAAACCGAGCTGGCTAGTGTCGCACTCGACGGAACGCCCGCTAGGGGCCTCCTCCCGGACATCAGCGGGAACGGGCGATTCGTCGTGTTCAAATCGACCGACGAGAACCTGGTTGCGAACGACACCAACGACGCAACGGACATATTCCTGTACGACCGACGGCTGGACCGGACCAGGCGGGTCGATGTCTCCTCGAACGGGTCACAGGGCGAAGCCTTCGAGAACCGGCGCGGGCAGCGGATAGACCCTCTCTCGGACAATCCGACTATCAGCGCGGATGGACGCGCCATCGCGTTCCAATCGCGGGCTCCCAATCTCGTTCCGAACGACACGAACGAGGACTGGGACATCTTCGTCCACGAGTGGGAGTTCACCCAAACGGGTGGCCCGGGCGGCCCCGACAGAACAGAGCCCGTGGCAGACGCCGGCGGCCCGTACACTGTCGCTGAAGGCTCTACCGTTACACTGAACGGAGGTAACTCGTCTCACCCGGACCGACCACTCGGATTCGGGTGGGACCTCGACGGCAACGGGACGTTCGAGAGCAGGGGCCAGAATGTCACCGTCTCCGCTACCACGATAGACGGGCCGGCCAACCGAACGGCGACAGTTCGGGTCTGTATCAACAGCGGGTTGTGCGCTAACGACACCGCGAGAGTGACAGTGACAGACGTCGCCCCCGACGTGACTGTCAGCGGTGACACGATCTCGGAGGGGAACACGGCGACGATCGAGGTGACCGTCACTGATCCGGGGCCGGATACTCACGAGGCGCGAATCGACTGGGACGATGGAACGAACACCACGGTCGGTGCCGCAACTGGCTCCTTCGAACGGTCCCACGAGTACGGCGATACCGGCGAGTACGACGTCACGGTCACCGTTCGGGCTGACGATGGAACGACAACAGTGGAGACCGGGACAGTCACCGTGGAGAACAGTCCGCCGAACGTGACGCTGGCCGCCACAGACACGGTCTCGTTCCCGGGCGGCGAGGCGCGCCTGGGTGGAGTCGGGGACACGCAGACCCCCGACGCGACGGCGATCGATCCTGGTTCGGACGATCTCACGTTCGCGTGGAGCTTCGGCCGGACGGCGTCCTACCTGAACGATGCCACCGGACCCGACGAGTTCCCCAGCCCGAACGGAACGTTCCCGTTTACGGCACGTGATACCGGCCAGGTCACGTTCAGCACGCCCGGAACCCACGTGGTGTTCACCAGAGTCACGGACGATGACGGTGGTGTGGGGGTGGCTGGGAGAGCCAACGTGATCACGGGCGATCGGGTCTGTACCCGGACGCAGGAGTTCTGGCGCGAGCAGTTTGGCACCCGAGAGCCACAGCAGATCGATAATCAGGCCCTCCAGGGCTATCTCGACGTCGTGACCTTCGGGTCAGGAGTCTTCTCCGAACAGGCCTCAGCCGATACCCCTGCCGATGCCCGGGCGGTGTTCGGGACGTCCAGCGGCGGCGGGCAGGGTGGCGTCGAGGTGCGCGGGCGGGCGAGGGGAGAGACGCTGGCGGCCTGGTTGAACTTTGCGAGCGGGGCCGTCGGCTGGAACGAGCGGATCGACACCGACGGGGATGGCGAGGCGGAGACGCCGTTCAACGAGGTGATGACCGAGGTGGAATCAGTCCTGCGCGATCCCGACGCGACACAGGAGGAGGTGGAGCAGGCCAGGGACATAGCTGAATCCGTGAACAACCTGCCCGAGGAAAGTCTGTGTCTGAATCGCGATGCTGACGACGGTGACGGTGGCGACGGCGACGAGAGCGTCAGTGACGACGGCGGTGATGGTGGCGATGGCGTCGAGACCGAAGACGGCGGTGACGGTGGCGACGGCGACGAGAGCGTCAGTGGCGACGGCGCCGAAAGCGTCAGTGGCGACGGCGCCGAAAGCGTCAGTGACGACGGCGGTGCCAGTACTGACGGCGATACGAGCGATGAGGAGGAGGAGAGCGACGCCTTCCTCGGCGGGTTCGGACTCGGCGAGGGCCAGAGCGACTGTGAGCTGTTCGGCGTCGATTACGGATCGTTCATCATCTGTTGGTACTGGTGGCTCCTTGCAGCCGGCATCGGCCTCGCGCTCGTCAGCTATCGCATCTGGCGACGGGGCGCTGGAACACCTTCCGGAGCGGAGTGAGTTGCGGACGAAGGATCAGCCCCTCCAATCAGCTAAAACAACAGATGAAGGTTCAT
>JAZKRS010000043.1:0-25806 GCA_036626435.1 Haloarculaceae archaeon
TCGCCTCCGGGGCCGGTGTGCCCGTGGGCTCGGGCGTCGGCGTCGCCTCCGGGGCCGGTGTGCCCGTGGGCTCGGGCGTCGGCGTCGCCTCCGGGGCTGGCGTCGGTGTCGCCGCATCCTCCGCTCCCGAGGTGTCTACGTCCGTCGCCGTGCCGGCGTCGCCCCCGTCGCCACCACTCGTGACCCCTGCATCCCCTTCCTCAGCGGCGTCCCCACCGCCGGCTCCGCCGCCATCGCCCCCGTCGCCGCCGGTCCCGTCGTCGACCGCTTCGGCGCCGTCGCCGTCAGCGGCCCCGCCGTCGGCGGTTGGCGCGGCGCTGTCGGCACCCCCGCCCACGAGGTCGGCCTGTCCGAACAGCGCCTGGACGGCGAGGCTGGCGACCGCAAGCGTACCCAGCGCCCCGACGAGGCGCTTGAGCGCGGTTCGGAGCATCGATCCCTCGTCCTGGCCGCCGGCGAAGATGACCAGCGGCTGGTCGGCCGCCGCGTAGACGTCCATCTCGCGGCCCTTTGCGGAGTAGGCGGTGTCGACGACCTCGACCGCGCCAGCGTCTTCGAGGTTTTCGAGGTGATACTGTACGTTCTGGAGGGAGGTATCGACCCGCTCGGCCAGGTCGGATGGGGGAGCCGGGTCGTCGTGGACCTCCGCGAGGAGCATGCGTGCGGTCCCAGAGGACAGCGCCGACAGCACCTCGTCGGCGTCGTCGCTGTCGACCCCGATGACTCGGGGGCCGGCGTCTTCGGAGGGGGACGCTTCGGGTTTGGAGGGCAGAAGCGACATTGCTGTGGCGTAACACCCCATCTGGTATCAGTCTTTTCGCCTGCGGGCCGTCAGCGGGCGCGTTCGGAATCACCGCGCCGAAACCCATTTTGACGCTGCCCCGCTATCACCCTCTATGGCCGACCCCATAATGCTCGGCATCCTGGCTCTCATCCTGCTTTTCGTCTTCTTCATGTACCTGATGCTCCGCCGGACCGTCACGGGATTCAAGGAGGGAGTCGAGGACGGACAAAATCGCAGATGAGGGTCCGAATCTCGCAGTCTGCCGGACCCGCAACTGGTTTGCGCGTGGCCCCAGAGATTCGCGTATGGACCCGCGCATCCGCGAACACGCACAGGTCGTCGCCGACCACTCCGTCGACCTCCAGGCCGGCGACGACGTAGTCATCGTCGCGCCCCCGCAGGCCGAAGAGCTCGTCGTCGCACTCCACGAGGTCATCGGCGACCGCGGCGCGAATCCGATCGTCCTCAGTGGCAACGACCGCTTCCAGCGCGCGTACCTGCGTGCCCGCGAAAACTTCGAGACGCCGGCCCACGAACAGGCACTCGTCGAGGAGACCAACGTCTACATCGCGATCCGGGCAAACGCGAACGTCACCGAAACCAGCGACGTCGCGCCCGAAACCAACGCCGCCTACTCCCAGGCCAAGCGGCCCATCCTCGACGAACGGCTCTCGAAGCGGTGGTGTCTCACACAGTACCCCGCCCCCGCGAACGCACAGCTGGCCGAAACCTCGACCGAGGCCTACGAGGACTTCGTCTGGGACGCCATCAACAAGGACTGGGACGCCGTCCGCGAGCACCAGGCCCAGATGGTCGACATCCTCGACGGGGCCGACGAGGTGCGGATCCGCTCGGGCGAGACCACCGACGTGACGATGTCCGTCGCCGGCAATCCGACGCTCAACGACTACGGCGAGCACAACCTCCCCGGCGGCGAGGTGTTCACCGCACCCGTCCCCGACAGCGTGGAGGGGGCGGTCCTCTTCGACAAGCCCCTCTATCACCAGGGCCGGGAGGTGACCGGCGTCTCGCTGACCTTCGAGGGCGGCGAGGTCGTCGATCATTCGGCAGAGAAGAACGAGGAGGTACTCACCGAGGTGCTGAACACCGACGAGGGTGCGCGCCGCCTGGGTGAACTCGGCATCGGGATGAACCGCGACATCGACCGCTTCACCTACAACATGCTGTTCGACGAGAAGATGGGCGACACCGTCCACATGGCCGTCGGCCGCGCCTACGAGGACACCGTCGGCGAGGAAAACGAACAGAACGACTCGGCCGTCCACGTCGACATGATCGTCGACATGAGCGAGGATTCGGTCATCGAGGTCGACGGCGAAGTCGTCCAGCGGGACGGGACCTTCAGGTTCGAAGAGGGATTCGAAGAGTAGCGCGGTTCTCACCCGTAGCGAAACCGACCCGAAACGCTTGTGAGGATGTCCCGCGTCAATGCTCGTCATGCCCCCAGAAAACAGCTGTGACGTCGCCGTCGTCGGCGGCGGCGTCGCGGGTCGGACGGCCGCAATCTTCACCGCACGCCACGACTTCGAGACAGTCGTCCTCGATACCGGGAGTTCGATACTCCGCCGGAACGCCCACCTGGAGAACTACCCCGGCTTTCCCGCGGGCGTGAGCGCGCGACTCCTGCTCGAAATGATGACCGAGCAGGCCGAGGGCGCGGGCTGTGAGTTCCGGGAGGCCGAGGTCACCCGCGTCGACGATGCCGGCGGCGAAGAGTTTGTCGTCGAGACGGCAGCAGGCGAAGAGTTGACCGCGGAGTACGTCGTCGCCGCCACGAAAAACGAGACTGACTATCTCGCGGGCCTCGACGGGGTCGAGATAGTCGATCGCGGCAAGACCTTCGTCGAGGTCGACGAGCGCGGGCGGACCGGCGTCGACGGCCTCTACGCGGCGGGGCGTCTCGCGGGCAAACCCCACCAGACGGTCGTCAGCGCCGGCCACGGCGCGGAAGTGGCCGTCACGCTGCTGGAAGACGCCGACGAGCCGTTCTACCACGACTGGGTCGCCCCCGAGGGCTACTTCACCGGCCGCGACCGCAACATCCCGCCGGGCTGTGAGGAGATCGACGACGCCGAACGCCGCAGGCGGGAGGGGGAGTCACTCGCTGTCATGCGCGACTACTTCGAGGAGGCGTACCCGGAACCGCCCGAACAGCACCCGAGCGTCCGCGACGAGGGGTGATCCCGGACTCTGACGGCATCCTCCGCGAGCGCTGACCCGCCGACGTCCCGTGGTACGCGCTCTCTCGCCAGCCCTTTAGGTGGCTGTCACCTCGGATATGTATGAACTACGACGCCGCCCTCGACAGAGCCTACGACGAACTCCCCGACCGCAGCAGCGACGAGAGTGCCCGCCTCTCGATACCGGACCCAGCCGGCGAGACCGACGGCGATTTCACGCGGCTGACGAACATCGGCGCCATCGCCGACGCCCTGGACAGGGACGCGGAACACCTCCACAGCGCGATTCAGCGAGCACTCGGGACCAGCGGCCAGTTCGACGGGGACCGCGCCCGCTACAACGGTTCCTTCGACGCGGCGGACTTCGAGGAGGCCGTCGACGACTACGCCGCCGAGTTCGTCACATGCTCGGAGTGTGGCCTCCCCGACACTGTCCTGACCCGCGAGGACGGCATCGAGATGCTCCGCTGTCAGGCCTGTGGGGCCTTCCGCCCGGTCGAGAAGCGGACGTCCCCGACCTCGCAGGCCGCCAAAGAGACACTCGAGGAGGGCGAGGCCTACGACCTCCAGATTACCGGCACTGGCCGCAAGGGCGACGGCGTCGCAGAAAAGGGCAAGTACACGATCTTCGTCCCCGGCGCACGCGAGGGCCAGTCCGTCACCGCGCTCATAGAGAGTATCAACGGCGACCTCGCGTTCGCACGGCTGGTCTAGACGGTCGGGTCAGTTGTCGAACCGGGACTGAACGAACGGCTGGATGTCTTCGATGTCGCCCAGCCGGGAGTCTGAGTGGAGGACGGCCTCGGTTTCGTCGATTGGGACCGACAGCGATATTTCCTTGGTCCGTCCGTACCGCCCCTTCGAGACGACCACGGCGTTGACGATGCCGAGCATGTCGAGTTCGCTTATCAGGTCAGTGACCCGACGCTGTGTCAGCACGTCGGCGTCGATCTCCTCACAGAGGCGCTTGTAGATGTTGTACACCTCGCCGGTGTTGATGTTGTGGACACCCTCCTTCTCTAAGAGGATGATCGCGAAGAGGACGAGCTTGGACTGCTGGGGCAGGGTCCGTACTACCTCGACGACCCGGTCGAGTTCGATCTTCTCCTGGGCCTGCCGAACGTGGTCCTCCTCGACGTGATCGGTCTGGTCGCGCTCGGCGAGTTCGCCGGCGGTCCGCAACAGGTCCAGCGCCCGGCGGGCGTCGCCGTGTTCCTGGGCCGCAAAGGCCGCACACAGCGGGATGACGTCCTCGGAGAGTGCGCCGTCTTTGAATGCCACGCCTGCACGGTGGGTGAGGATGTCACGCAGCTGGTTGGCGTCGTAGGGCGGGAAGACGATCTCCTCCTCTCCGAGGCTGGACTTGACGCGGGGATCGAGGAAGTCGGTGAACTTCAGGTCGTTCGAGATGCCCATGATCGAGACACGAGAGTTCTCGAGTTCGCTGTTCATCCGCGAGAGGTTGTAGAGGGTGTCGTCGCCCGACTTCTCGACGAGCTTGTCGATCTCGTCGAGCATGATGACGACCACCCGCTCGCGGTAGTCGACAGCATCGAAAAAGGAGCTGTAGACGCGGTCAGTCGGCCACCCCGTCATCGGAACCGGCTGGAAGGACTCCCCGTCCGCTTCCAGCTGTTCGATGCGCTCCTCAATCTCCGAGACGTCTTCGTAGCCCGTCCCTGCGAGCGCGCTCGCGTCGGTCCGCGCACTGTTCCGGAGTGACCCGAGCTCCGCCAGCCGCGTCTCGATTGCGTCGGCGTTCTTGTCGATGAACTTGTTCGCAAGCTGGGCCAGGACACGGTACTGCGTGTCGGTGACCTCGCAGTTTATGTACTCGACCTCGCAGGGGACCTCGTACTTCTCGGAGGTCGACTCGAGTTCGTCGCTGACGAACTTCGCGCTCGCGGTCTTTCCGGTCCCGGTCTTCCCGTAGATGAGGATGTTCGACGGGGTGTCCCCGCGCAGAGCCGTGACGAGGATCGTCGCCATGTTGTTGATCTGCTCTTCGCGGTGAGGGAGTTCCCGCGGCGTGTACGATGGCCGCAGGACTTCCTTGTTCTCGAAGATTGGCTGGCCGCTGAGGAGGTCATCAAAGAGTCCGCGCGATGCCTCGTCAGCCTCGCTGTCCTCGTCGAGGACGACGTCGTCGAGTGAGATTTCGGCTCCGTCCCCGGCGTTGGCGTCCCCATCTTGCCCGTCGAACGCCGGAGGATCTGTCTCCCCCCTGCCGTTCGTCGGATCGTTTGAGTGTGTCATGGTCGAGTCGTGAACCCCTCCGTTTCGCATGGAAATGACCGCGCCGCGCACCAAATACGGCGTTAGCTCACCCAGAGCGGTGTATTTTGTGGATTCCGGGTACGGGCGCGAGTCCAGTTGAACCACAAGAACCCGTGGTTGAAAAAGTATTAAAGATTTCGGTTGTGACGGGATGACAGGGGTGGGGTGCAAGGGACTATAGAGTGAACAAAACATTGAGTGGCTGTTGTATCCTGTCCTCGGCTGCAGGCCGGAGGAGGGAGTTCACCCTCCACACCCCCACACCCCCACACCCCCTCGTTTCAGGTGGAACAGAGAACAACAGTACCCCCCTGTGTAGAATGGTCTATTGGGAGGGATAAGTTTAATACAACTCAGACAGAACAGTAACCGTACTGCGACAAAACACACTAATAGTATTATTGATAGATGTTTGGAGTGTATTTGTCCTATAGTTATTTCCTAGACTGGAGAGGTCAGAATAGAGAAACTAGAAAACTGAAGAAACTAGAGGGTACAATGGATAGAAGATACACTGAACAGAGAGTAGCTCGATGAAATCTGGTGGAAACCCGTCAAAACATGCCGTTAACGAACTCCAGAGTAGGCGTTCTGCTTATCGTGATACTATCTCTGCTCCTAACTCCTGCTTTGAGTGCACGGCTTGCTCTCCTCGCTCCAGTTGAAACGAAGGGGTGGGGGCGTGCAGCCACACAGATCCTCGGCTGTTTGGGCGTGCGGTACTGTCAGGGTACTTATTCGTGTCTGACGTAGGCTTAAGTGAGTCGGGTAGGGTAGTTCTCTCAAGCCCCACACCCGGGGCCGGGAGGATAGGATGGGACTGCTCACAAACCTCAGATTGAGTATTTCGCGTGCAGCATCGGTGTTGTTCTCCGAGGACGAGCCAAAGCGGATCGGCATCTACGGGCCGCCGAACGCCGGGAAGACGACTCTGGCCAACCGCATCGTCCGCGACTGGACAGAACACGGGGACGCCGTCGGTCCGGAGAGTCACATTCCCCACGAGACTCGTCGTGCCCGCAGGAAGGAGGACATCGAGATAGAGCGCAACGGCAAGACCGTCAACATCGACGTCGTGGACACGCCCGGCGTGACAACGAAGGTCGACTACACGGAGTTTCTGGAACACGATCTGGAGGAGGACGACGCCGTCCGCCGCTCTCGCGAGGCCACCGAGGGCGTCGCCGAGGCGATGCACTGGCTCCGGGAGGACGTCGACGGCGTCATCTACGTCCTCGACTCGGCGAACGACCCGTTCACGCAGGTCAACACGATGCTCATCGGGATCATCGAGAGCCAGAACCTGCCGGTGTTGATACTCGCGAACAAGATTGACCTGGAGGACTCGAGCGTCCAGCGGATACGGAACGCCTTCCCGCAACACGAGACTGTGCCGGTGTCGGCACTCGAGGGGGATAACATGGACGAAGTCTACGACAAGGTCGCGGAGTACTTCGGGTGATCGAGATGGCAGAAGTCAAAAACCCCGGCGAAGGCGTCCGGATCGACCTCATAAGCGGCGAGCGGATGTCCGGGCTGACGAGCATGGAGAAGATCCGGATAATCCTGGACGGCGTCCGGGACGGCAACATCGTCATCTTGGAGGAGGGGCTCTCGCCGGACGAGGAGTCCCGCCTCATCGAGGTGACGATGACCGAGATCAGCCCCGACGAGTTCAACGGCATCGAGATCGAGACCTACCCCCGCTCGGAGACCAGCGATGCGAGCTTCCTCGACCGGCTGATGGGCAAGCAGTCGACACAGAAGCTGACTGTCATCGGGCCGGCGAACCAGATCGAGACGCTCCACAAGGACGAAACGCTCATCCAGACACTCGTCTCCCGGAAATAAGGATGGCCCACCAGTGTACGGACTGCGGCCGGGCGTTCGAGGACGGCTCCACGGAGATGCTCTCGGGCTGTCCCGACTGTGGCGGGACGACCTTCCAGTACCGGCCGGATGGCGTCGACAGCCCGCCCGACATTGCGGAGGAGCCCCCCGAACCGCCGGACCCCGCGGTCGACAGCTCGGTTGCCCGCACTGTCGGTAACGCGGCCACGGCCGTCCGTGACCTCGTGGGGAACAGCCAGCCCTCACCCGAAAGTCCCGAGGACGACTCGTCCCCGGCCCGGTCCACACCGAACTCCCACGTGTCCGAATCGGGGACTCAGGAGGATTCCGCACAGGCCAGCGCCCGCTCCGAGGTCGTCTCACGAGAGGATCTCCCGCCTGCATCCGACACCACGGCGACGGCGGATCCTTCGGCCCCGAGATCCGGGCGCGAGGAACTGTCCGACGGCGACGACGGCGAGTCAGAGGTCGCGGACCGCCCCGATCTCCGGACGCTCCGGGAGGAACTGAACGACCAGTTCGAGTCCATCCGCGTGCTCGAACCGGGCCAGTACGAGCTGAACCTCATGGAGCTGTACGACCGCGAGGAGTACATCATCGCACTCCAGGAGGACGGAAAGTACACGATCCAGGTGCCCGAGCGCTGGGACGACGACTGATACTGACGGCTACGAGCCCGTGAACAATGTCGAAACCTGGGATCGACTACCTTCACGAAGTTATAGCCATCAGTATGAGCAGAACACCGGGCCGATAGCGGCGGGGCCGATCTTCTTCATCGCGTAACCTTCGGTCTCAGAGTATATACCGTGGAACATCGTCTGTCTGTGGGCTCTCTATCCCACCCTTACTGATGGTTCTGTCGCGTCCCTGCTTTTCACTATTTCTGATACGATCTCGTTCGTTTCCGATACAACAACAAGACTGGACGTTCTTCGGTCGGTATGGACTCCCAGCACGACGTCATCGTTCTCGGCGTGGGTGGGATGGGGAGCGCGACGGCCCGCGCCCTGGCACGGCGCGGCGTCGACGTGCTCGGCATCGAACGGTACGACATCCCCAACGCTGAGGGCTCTTCCCACGGGATCACGCGTATCATCCGCCTCCCGCAGTACGAGGACCCCGCATACGTTCCGCTCGTCCGGGAGGCCCTCGATCTCTGGCAGGACCTCGAAGACGGTCATCCCACCGACCTCTTCTACCGGACCGGGACGCTCGATTTCGGCCCGCCGGACAGCGAGGTGTTCGCGGGCTCGAAGAACTCCTGTGAGGTCCACGACATCGACCACCAGGTGCTGACCGGCCGCGATCTCACCGAGCGGGTTGGGGGGTACGACGTCCCGCCGGAGTACCGCGCCGTCTACCAGCCCGAGGGGGGCTTTCTCCACTCCGAGCAGTGCATCGTCGCCCACACCGAGGCAGCACACGACGACGGGGCGACGATCCGCGCCCGCGAGCGGGTCGTCGACTGGGCGGCCGGGGAGTCGGGCGTTCGCGTCTCGACGGACCGCACCGACTACACGGCGGAGACTCTCGTCGTGACGGCAGGCGCGTGGACGGGGCAACTCCTCCCTGCTATCGCCGACTATCTCGACCCCGAGCGGCAGGTTCTCGGGTGGTTTCAGCCGACCGACCCCGGTCAGTTCGCGCCCGAACAGTTCCCTGTCTTCGTCGCAGATGTACCCGAGGGCCACTACTACGGCTTTCCCGTCTACGAGGTCCCCGGATTCAAAATCGGCAGGTACCACCACCAGGGCGAGACTGGCCCTCCGATCCAGCTCCGGCGCGAGCCGACTCAGGAGGACGAGGAACTGCTCCGGCGGTTCACAGAGCGGTACGTCCCTGCCGGGGCGGGGCCGACGATGCGGCTGTCGACCTGCATGTTCACGAACACGCCGGACGAGGATTTCGTACTCGACACGCATCCGGATCACGAAAACGTCGTCGTCGGGGCCGGCTTCTCGGGCCACGGGTTCAAGTTTGCGAGCGTCGTCGGCGAAATCCTCGCGGACCTGGCACTCGATGGGGACACCGACTACTCCACGGACATCTTCGAACTCGCGCGGTTCGAGTGAATCGGCGACAGCAAAGGCCAGACATCGTCAACGACTATAAGCCGCTCCGGCGGCGAGTATCCGCCCATGTCATCGGCGAAGGGCGACCGCCGCGAGCGGGAACTCGTGAACAAGCTCGACGAGGCCGGCTTCGCGGTCATGCGAGCGCCCGCGAGCGGGAGCGCGACCGAGCGCGACCTGCCCGACGTGCTCGCGGGCGACGGCGAGCAGTTCTACGCCATCGAGGCCAAGTCGTCCTCGGGCGACCCGATCTACCTTGACGGCGGGGAGGTCGAGTCGCTGCTGTACTTCTCGCAGAACTTCGGCGCCCGCGCCCGCGTCGGCGTCCGGTTCGACCGCGAGGACTGGTACTTCTTTCACCCCGGCGACCTCTACGTGACCGACGGCGGCAACTACCGCGTCAAGCAGGAGACGGCCGTCGCCGAGGGGGTAGACTTCGCCGAACTGACCGGCGACTCCGAGCGCACGAGTCTGGACGAGTTCTAGGCGACCCCGGATCGGGGGTACAGGACAGCGGGTGTCACAGGGCCCGGTTTGTGGGCTCCTCGCCGCGCTCGATTCGCCGGATACTCTCCCGCTCACGCTCAAGATGGCAACGAATCTCAACACCCCACTTCCACTCACACCTTCGCAGCCCACTCAGCAGCGGATGGGATGTCACGACTCCCTTTCTGTGGCTGCAACCGGGAGTCAGGCCGATGGCCCGGCCCGCTGCTCATACTAACGGCTATAAGCCCATGAGCAATGTCGACCCTCCGTGAGGTCGACTATGCTCACGAAGTTATAGCCGTCAGTATCACGAAGTTAAGCAGCCTTTCCAGCTCTGAGGAATTGTACAGGTCTGAGAGTTTGTACGGTTTGTATGGATTTGATAGTTTAAATGGCTTGTATACTTCCCCCCGTCTGTGATTATTTAAATTGTTTTGACATACTGTAGTTCCAACCGATCCAATATAAGATAGATTATATATTGTTCTGGATCGTTCCGACACGTATGGCAGCCACAGTGGAGCGAAAGAAACAATCCGATATGCTGCGGGAGATTCGTGACGAGACGATCCCGCTGGACATCAAACCGCTCATCAAGCGATACGATGAGGTCACGGTGGATCGCAACCAGTTGCTGTGGAAGTGGCTCTGGCACGTGTTCCCGCGGTTCCGACTCTCGTCGGTATCGGAGGACAGCACGGGGAACGCACGGCGGGCCAAGTTCTGCTTCTCGATGTACATGACCGTCCTCGATGACATCTCAGAGAACCACCGGGACCGTTCGACCTTCGAGGCGGGACGCAGGATCCCATTCCAGGATGGTCCCGTGGAGGCAGACCATCCGGACACGGATGCGGAGCTTCTCGACCTGCTGAACCGCGTCTGGGCGGAGACCGAGCGCCACCTGCGGGAGGCGCCTCGGTCGGAGCGGTTCCGGGAGCTGTTCGAGTTCGATCTCCGCCAGTCTCTCAATACGATGGATTACAACCGGCTGATCAACGAGGGGCCACAGATGGCCAATCCATCAGGTATCACCCGGTACGACACCCACAACATGCTCCTGTTCCTCTACGTCGACATCGATCTCGCCTTCTCCCCCGCCTTCGAGGCCGCCGAACTCGGCACCCTCCGAGACCTCACGTGGGAGGCCCAGAAGCTGGCCCGGATCGGTAACTGGATCACGACCTGGGAGCGGGAGCTTCACGAGGACGATTACACGTCAAAGGTGATCGTCGAGGCGATGGAGCGGGGTGTGGTGACCAGGGAGGAACTCCAGTCCGAGACGGTCCCGGATGAGGCTATCGTGCAGCGGATCAGGGACACCTCGATCGAACACGACCTGCTGGTCGACTGGAACGACATCTACGGCCGGTTGTGCACGCGGGATCACGGCCTGGAAACTGTCGACGTCGACGATTTCCTCGACGGGATGCGGTACCTCCTCGAGGTCGACGTCAAGATGCGCGGCTACAAGTGACCGCCCCGAGCTTGTCGATGGGTCACTCGACCAGCGGGAAGCGCAGGTTGACCTCGGTACCCCGGGGCTCGTTTTCCTCGACACACACCTCCCCGCCGTAGACCATCATGACCTGGTCGACGAAGAAGAGCCCCATCCCCGACCCGTGCTGTAGCTGATCGATCTCGCCCCGGCCGAACATCCGGTCAGCATTCTCCGGATTCACGCCCGGCCCGTTGTCGGCGATGCTGACCACGGCGTCCTCCCCGGAGACGGCAAGCGAGACGTGAACCGACGGCGGTTCCGAGTCGTTGTGTTCGATCGCATTCTCGATGATCTCGCGGAACACCTTCGAGGCAGTTTCGTCGCCGACCACTGTGATCGACTCGGAAACCTCGGGGCCCTCGATGTCGACGTGATCGTACCGGCGCCGGGCCTCCGCGACCGCCCGGTCGAGATAGTCGATGAGTTCGATTGATCGCAGCTCGTGTCGTTCCTTCTCCCGGATGAGCGCCTCGAGTTCACGGGCCCTGTCGGCCGTTTTCAGGAAGTCCTCCAGGATGTCGTATATCTCGTCGATGGCATCGTGATGCTGGCTGTCGATCGCCGAACGGAGATGCTCTAATCTGCCCACGATCACGTTGGCGTCGTTCCTGAAGTTGTGACGCAACACGCGGTTCAGCACCTTCACCGACCGTGTGTACTGGCGACGTTCGGTGAGATCGGAGAACAGCCCGACGATCTTTCGCCCCCCGCTGGGATGGTCGACCGGCACGGCCGTGCCAGTTCCGACATAGATACGGTTGTGGTTGGTGCGGATCTTCACCTCCCCCTCCCATCTGCTGTCGGACGCAATCTGCTCGCCGACTGCAGCCAGCACGTCCTCGTCGACGAGAATCGACGAGACTGTCGTTCCGATGAGATCGGCACGGCTCTCGTACTGTAACAGCTCTACTGCGGCCTGGTTCGCATCCTGGATCGTAAAGCCCGTGTCGATAACGAGCGCTGGGTTTTCGAGCGCGTAGAACAGGTTCAGATAGAATTCGGAGTCGAACTTCGGACGTTGGGGGACCTTTGACATAGCTATACACTCTCCAAGCTCTCGCGGATGTCAGAGACGTCCATTTCCTCCAAACCGTCCAAGCCGTATTGGATGACGAGCGGGTAGAAGTGGCGGTTCTTCTCGAAGCTCTCGCCGTACTCGAACTCGTACTCGGCCTTCAGGACGTTGTAGAGGCGCTTGAGATCCTTCAGCTGGGGATCTGGGAGGTACATGTACGTCCCGGTTCGCTCTTCCTTCACCGAGGTTGTCTGGTCTTCCTCCTCCGTTTCGTCCTCAGCTTCGTCTTCGTCCGCTTCGTGGCCGTTGGTCGCCGTCGAGAGCTCCGTCTCCGACGCCTCCGTCTCTGTCTCCGCTCGCGGACGCTTCCTGCTCGACTCTTTCCGGCGCTTGCGGAGCCGCTCCGAGCGGTCGTCCATTATCCAGTCACCTCCGCTCGCCGCGGCTGGGACTCGAGATCAGTCGCGATCCGCTCGAAGACGGACAGCTGATCACACCCCGGCTCCTCGAGAAAGAGCGACCCGCCGCCCGCGAGCGCCCGCTGAATCGCCGCCCTGTCCCGGACCCGCCAGACCGACGTATCGTCGAACGCGTTCTCGATCCAGTCGATCATCTCGGCGGCCTGCTTCTTTCGCACGTCGATGCGGTTGATCACGACGCCGGCCTCGCGGATCACGATATCGTAGTCGCGCTCGAGCGCCTCGATGTGGTCGAACAGGAGTTCGAATGCCCGCTTGCTCGTCGTCTCCGCCAGAGCGGGAATGAGAGTGTTCCGGGCGGCATACAGCGCGTTGTCCATCAGGTTTCCGAGAAACGGCGGGCAGTCGATGATGACGTAGTCGTACCTGTCCTCGACGTGTGTCAGCACGGCCTCCAGTTGCTCCCCGGAGCGCCTGGCCAGTGTCAGCTCGGGTTCGATCGCCGTCATGTCGATATTCGACGGGATGAGATCCATCTCCTCGTGTTCGTAGACGAGATCGGTCACGCGGTCGCGCTTCTCTGGGCGGCTCAGCACGTCGAACAGTGACGGCGGGTCCGCGTCGTACAGCTCGCGCATCCCGAGGTTCTCCGTCGCGTTTCCCTGGGGGTCGAGATCGACAAACAGCACGTCGTGGCCCTGCTGGTTCAGCGCCCCGGCGACGTTGATTGCGACTGCGGTCTTTCCGACACCTCCCTTCTGATTGCTCACAGCCAGTTTAGCGGGTTTGGTCATACAAACTGTACGAATGGTTGCTACTTAGTAATGCGTCAGACGGACGGCTGACGCGTGCACGACGATGGCGGCGTCTCCTCTGCCCGATAGCAAACACAACTTCACCCCCCTTCATTTCGACAGGAACCAAAGAAAACCACTCGATAGAACCACACCCTCGAAAGGAAAACCGCATTAAATCGGCGCCGCGTAGGTGTACACATGACGCCAGACTCGACCGACACGCGACTCGCCACGCTGGCTCTCGTCGCTCTGGGCGCCCTGGTGGCCCTTCCGTTCGTCTTCATGACGGTCGGTACGATGGGGTTCGGACCGATGATGGGTGGCACGTGGGGCCACGGCATGTGGGGCGACGGGGCCGCCCCCGGCTGGATGCCGGTCGTCGGAGCCGTGATGCAACTCCTGGTTCTGGCCGCCCTCCTCGGGGTCGGCTACCTGTTCTACCGGGCAATCGCAGGTTCGGATGAGGACTCCGACCGGGCGCTGGAGGAACTCCGGCTCGCGTACGCCCAGGGTGAGCTGTCCGACGAGGAGTACGAGAACCGGCGACAGAGACTCGAAGGGGAGGGCTGAGGCTGGCCCCGCTGACGGTGGTCTTCCGTTACTCTTTGCGGTCGGCTGGCATCCGGCCGTACAGCGAGTAGAGGATGATGACCATTCCGACCGCGACGATGGCCGTCTGGACGGTACCGGCGAGGAAGATGGAGAACTGAAAGACGTCGAAGAGGATCCCCTCGACGATGGCGCCGACGCTGACGAACAGGAAGCCGATGGCGACGTACAGCATCGGCTCGCTCCCGTAGACGCGGTAGCCGCGGTAGGCCTGGTAGGCGATGAGGAACCCGAGCCCCATCGTGATCAGCTTCGCGACGACGAGTTCAAGATGGACCACTGTCAGGCCTCCCGGATGTCGCTCCAGATGCTGGTGAATCGCTCGGCGGCCGATTCGCGCGTCCGTACCTGTACGTCGAGTTCCCCCTCACCGACGTCGATGTCGAGGTGGTCGATGTTGGCCTCGTAGACGCTGTGGTGGCTCCCGTCTTCCATGATGCGCGTGCGCTCGACCAGCAGACGGTGTCCGACCATCTGCTCGGTCCGGTCGTAGACCGTCGACAGGGCGGCGTCGAGTTCCTCGCTGAGTTCCTTGGCCGACTTGGGCGACTCGCTGGTCGCGACGAGGATCTCCCGGACGTACTCGTCACCGAGCAACGAGAGCACGTCGGCCGGATCTTCCTCTGAGCGGGATGACACACGTCTGCCGTCGCCCGTGAGTACAGGACGGAGGCATATAAACCGGCGGCAGATTTCGCGGCCGGCAAAATCCGCGCGGTCGAGTTAAGAGTGCGTCGAGTAGGCCCACACGTGAGGGAGACACCAATGTACAACGGACAACAGCCGACTCGCAGACAGTTCCTGGTACTGACCGGCGGCCTCGCAGCTGTCGGGCTGGCCGGATGCTCCGGTTCGGACGACGGGTCGAGCGACGGGGCCGCCGCGGATTCCACCGCCACGTCGACCCCCGATCACGAGGACGACTCCCACGACGAGGAGAGCGGTGACGACCACCAGGACGCCGACGGCCATCACGAGGAGACAGAAGAGGGTCACCACGAGGAGACGGAAGAGGGCCACCACGAGGAAACCGAAGACGACGGCCACGGGCACAACCACGACCAGGGGACCCCGGAGGAGCCGTCACAGAACGCCGACGTGACGCTGCGAACCGAGGGCAGTCAGCAACACTTCGACCCACACGTCGCCTGGGTCGAACCCGGCGGAACGGTCACCTGGGAACTGGAGAGCGGAGCACACGACGCGGTCGCGTATCATCCCGACAACGACGACAAGCCACTCCGGATGCCCGAAGACGGAACCCCGTGGCGTACCGAACTGCTGAGCGAGCAGGGCGCGACGGCCAGCCACACCTTCGAGACCGAGGGCGTCTACGACTACTACTGTACCCCCCACGAGGGTATGGGCATGGTCGGGACCGTCATCGTCGGCGAACCCGACGCACACGACCAGCCCGCACTCGAGGAGCCACAGAACTCCCTGCCCGACGGGGCCAGAGCCGAACTCGAAAAGCTCAGTGAGAAGGTCAACGAGGCGCTCGGGCACACGCACTGACCGCACGACGTCGTGCAGTCGACAGCGACAACAGCCCGTATCAGTCCTCGCCGGGCTCGATCCACTCCGCGGCCCACTCCTCGACGGCGTCGAAGACCGGACACAGCGACCGTCCTTTCTCCGTAAGCGAGTAGTAGGTCGCTATCGGGGCGTCTTCCTCGATGCGTCGGTCGACGAAATCCATCTCCTGGAGGTCGTCGAGCACGCGCGAGAGGGTGCGCGAACTCGCACCCGTCGATTCCTTGAGTTCGTTGAATCGCTTTTCTCCCTCCTGGAGGTCGTGGAGGATCACCAGTCGCCACTGCGAGCCGATCTGCTCCAGCGAGTCGATGATCGAACACGGCCCCGACTGTTCCTCGTCGGTTCCAGTCCCCGCTTCTGTCTCTTGAATTGCCATTACCGTCACTACGCGCTCGCGTCCCTTATAGGTGCATATCCGAACCAGGTGACACAATGCAACTGCAGGTGTCACCGGTGTCACCCGGGGGCATCCGCGCCACGCAGTTACAGTGGTATCAGATAGAGTATATATAGGTTCGAAAACGAACGTAGTAACGTAATGAAACTGCAGACGCGCACTGCGACGGTAGCACAGTTCGAGGGCACCGCGGCCGGAGAGGTGGGCGACTGATGGCGCTGGATGCCGGCCTCGCGGCCATTCTCCTGCTCGTCGGGCGGGTCCTCTTCGGGGGCTTGCTCGCCTTCCAGGGGTTGAACCACTTCCAGAACCTCGACGGGATGGCGGGTTACGCCGAGATGAAGAGGATTCCGGCCCCCCGCTTTGGCGTCGTCGCGTCCGGGATCATCCTCGTGCTGGGCGGTCTCGGGATCGCACTCGGCGTCTTCCCGGCGCTTGCGGCGGGTGCGCTGGCCGTCTTCTTCCTCGTCGTGACGCCGACGATGCACGACTTCTGGGCGGTCCCCGAAGAGCAACAGCAAGACGAGATGATCCACTTCATCAAGAACGCCGAGTTGCTGGGCGCGTCGCTGCTCTTTCTCGCACTCAGCGGCGAGACGTGGGCCTACGCCGTCGGGGTCGGTCTGTGATGGGGGCTGACAGAGCCTCTCTCGATTCGCCAGGCGAGAGGCTCATGAGCTTCTGTCCCGTCAACCGACCCATGTACGCCGGAGGTGACCCGCCGTGAGCGCGAACGGCCCCCACCAGGGACAGCCGCTCGTGACCGCCGGGACGGACGTCGACGACGCCGAGGCCGCGCTCGTGCTGGTACACGGTCGCGGTGCGACCGCACGGAGCATCGTGAACATGGTCGGGGCCTTCCATCGCCCCGGTATCGCCCTGCTGGCGCCCCAGGCCGCGAACAACACCTGGTACCCCCACTCGTTCATGCAGCCGGTCGAGCGAAACGAGCCGGGACGGAGTTCCGGCCTCCGGGCCGTCGACGACGCCGTCGGGACGGCGACGGAGGCGGGGGTCCCTCTCGATCGGGTCCTCGTGCTCGGCTTCTCGCAGGGGGCCTGCCTCGCCAGCGAGTACGTCGCGCGCAACCCCCGCCGGTACGGCGGCGCGGTCGCGTTCAGCGGCGGGCTCATCGGCGAGACGGTCGACCCCGGCGAGTTCGAGGGTGACCTCGACGGCACACCGTACTTCATCGGGTGCAGCGACTCGGATCCGCACATCCCCGAAGAGCGCGTTCACGCCACCGCAGACGTCTTCGAGCGACTGAACGCCGACGTCGAGAAGCGCATCTACCAGGGGATGGGCCACGCCGTCAACGCGGACGAGCGCGAGTACGTCGACGGCATGGTCGCCGACCTGCTGGCGTAACTCCCGAAGCGTCGCTTTCATCTCTCTCGTCACCATACCTGGACGAGTGGCTGGACCAGACCGCAAGGGCGTCGACATGACCACGGGGTCGATCACCCCAAAGCTGGTCAGCCTGGCGTGGCCACTCGTGTTCGGGAACCTGCTCCAGACGTTCTACAACCTGGCCGATATGTTCTGGGTCGGGCGCGTGAGCCCGGAGGCGGTCGCCGCCGTCTCGCTCATGTTCCCCCTGACGTGGATGTTCGTCTCGACGGCGATGGGCATCACGGCGGCGACGATCGCGCTCGTCTCACAGCACGTCGGCGCCGGCGAGACGCGCCGTGCGGACCGCGTCGTCGCCCAGACGGTTCTCCTGACTCTGGTCGTCGCCGCGACGCTGGCCGCCTTCGGATGGCTCGCCCGGGGCGAGCTGCTCGCGCTCATCGGCGCGGAAGGGCCGGTCTTCGTCGAGGCGCTCGCCTACATCGAGGTCATCTTCGCCGCGCTGCCGCTCACCTTCCTCTTTTTCGCGTTCCGGGCCGCCCTTCAGGGTGCCGGCGACACGAAGACGGCGATGTGGCTGATGGTGCTTTCCGCCGGGCTGAACGTCGTCCTCGACCCCTTCCTCATTCTCGGGTGGGGACCATTCCCGGCGTGGGGGACCCGCGGTGCGGCGTGGGCGACGTTTCTCGCCCGCCTGTTCGCGGCCGCGGCCGGCGTCGCCGTCCTCCTCCGGGGTGGCTTCGGCGTCACCCTCCACGTCCGGGACCTCCGACCCGACCCTGCGATCCTCCGGAAGCTCGTCGACGTCGGGTATCCGGCGACGCTCGACGGCTGGGCGCGCAGCGTCGCTGCGGTCGTCATGGCTGCCCTTGTGACCCCGTTCGGAACGGCCGCGATCGCCGCCTACGGCGTCGGGCTCCGCCTGATGTCCGTCACCTGGACCGTCGCGGGAGCGGTCGGTCAGGCGACGGCGACTGGGGTCGGACAGAATCTCGGGGCACACACGTCCGACCGCGCTTCGCGGGTGACGTGGGTCGCGACCGCCGGTACCATGGGCATCCTCGCTGTCGCCGGGGCCCTGTGCGTGCTCTTTCCCGAGGTCGCGATCGGGGTCTTCGTCGACGACCCCGCCGTCGTCGCGGAGGGGGTCGTCTTTCTGTGGGTCATCGCGCCCTTCTGGCCCCTCTTCGGCGGGACGTTGACCCTCCAGGGCGCGTTCCGGGGCGCCGGACAGACGCGGGTCGCGCTCGTGCTGTCACTGCTCTCGCGGTGGGCCTTCCGCGTCCCCGTCGCGCTCGTTCTCGCCTTCTCGGCGACGGTCGCCCTCCCCGGCGGGCTCTCCGTCGGGGCGCTCGGGCTGGGCGTCGTCGGCGTCTGGGCCGGCTTCTCGATCAGCGCGTTTGCTTCCTTTCTCGTCGCAGTCTGGTGGTTCCGCCGTGGTGGCTGGACCGAGGGTGTCACCGACACGGCCCGCGAACGGTCCGTCGAGCGGGACGACGGCGACCTAGACGTCGACGACTGATACTGTCGGTCACACCGGCCTGATACCAACGGCTATAAGCCCATGAGCAATGTCGATCCCCCCGCGGGGTCGACTATGCTCACGAAGTTATAGCCGTTGGTATGAGACGGACGCCGATGCCGTCCGGGTCCCTGACTGCGAACGCGCCCGCGGTCGTCTCCTCGATTTCGACCCCGGCGCCGTCGAGTCGCTCGCGAACCGGCCCGATGGCGTCGCCGGGGACGCACAGTTCGAACCACGCCAGCCCGCGACCCGCTGCGGGCGAGGATCGCCCGTTCCAGGTGTTCAGCCCGACGTGGTGGTGGTAGTCGCCGGCGGCGACGAACAGCGCCCCGTCCCACTCCTGGCGGACGGTCAGGTCGAACGTGTCGACGTAGAAGCCGCGTGCGGTGGGGATGTCGGTGACTTCGAGGTGAACGTGGCCGACGTCTGTTTCGGCTGGCACGCTCTCCGCATCGCCTTCCATCGCCCCCTCTCGGAGCGTGTCCAGGTCGAGTGGAAGGGTATCCATCTGGACGCGACCGTCGCGAATCGGCCACTCCCCGCGCGGCCTGTCGCAGTACACCTCGACGCCGTTGTCCTCGGGGTCCCGGAGGTACAGCGCCTCGCTGACGTGGTGGTCCGAGGCGCCGGTCAGCTGCCAACCGTCCTCGATACGGACGAGAGCCTCTCCGAGCGCGGCCCGCGACGGGACGCGAATGGCCGCATGAAAGAGTCCGGCGTCGGTTCGCGTGCGTGCCGGCGCGTCTGGCGCGTGGTCCAGTTCGAGCAGCGCCGTCCCGCCGGCACCCAGCACCGCACGCTCGTCGTCCCGGCGCTGGATGTCGAGGCCGACGACGGTGCTGTAGAAGTCGACGAGCCGGCCGAGGTCGGCCACGCGCAGCGCGACCCGGCCGACGGTCGTGTCCGCGGGGAGTGTCGGGTCGGCGTCTGTCACTGCCCGCCCTTGGGCAGCCAGCCTCATAGCGCTTCCCCGTCGCTCCGCCCCCGCCCGGAACCGACGGAGCCAAGCGCTCGCCGCCGCTACGCCGACGCGATGGATCTGCGCTTTCTCGGCGGGGTCGGCGAGGTCGGCCGGAGCGCGCTGCTCGTCAACGGCCGCCTCCTCCTCGATTACGGGATGAAGACCGCGACGCCCCCGCAGTTCCCCGTCGGGCTCTCCCGGGGCGGGGGCGCCGCGATCGACCCTGAGGCGGTCGTGGTTAGCCACGGTCACCTCGATCACGTCGGGGCTATCCCCTCGCTTCTGTCCGGCGACCGGCGCCCGCCCGTCCACTGGACGCCGCCGACCCGCGAACTGGCGCTGACCCTCGCCCGCGACACGCTCAAACTCCATGGCGGAACCTACGACTGCCCGTTCACCCGGGCCGAACTCGCCCGCGTCACACAGGTCTCCGAGACACACGGCTACCGCGAGCCCTTCGAGGTCGCGGGCCACGAGGTGACCTTCTTCGACGCCGGCCACATCCCGGGCAGCGCGCACGTCCTCGTCGACGACGGCGAGACGCGGCTTCTCTACACCGGCGACTTTCACACCGACGACCACCGCGGGACCGACGCTCCCGCGAGCCACACGGATCGACCCGGCGAGCCGATCCGTGGACAGCGCCTCGTCGCGGGCACGACCGCCCGGCCGGCGGCCGACGTCGTCGTCACCGAGAGCACCTACAGCGACGTCTCGCACCCGGACCGCGACCGCACCGAGAAACAGTTCGCCGAGAGCGTGAAGACCACCCTCTGGGAGGGCGGAACCGTCGTCGTCCCCGCTTTCGCAATCGGCCGCACCCAGGAGATGCTCCTGATCTGTGAGGCCTACGACATCCCCTGTTACGTCGACGGGATGGGCACGGGGGTCACGGAGATGCTCCGCCGGCACCCCGACTTCCTCCGGGATCCCGAGGCGCTCCGGCGGGCGAAGTCTCACGCCCGCTTCGTCACCGGCCGCGACGGCCAGCGCGCTCGCATCGCCGACGAGAACGCGGCCATCGTCACCACCAGCGGGATGCTCTCGGGCGGCCCGGCGATGTCGTACATCCCCGAGATCCGCCGGAATCCGACGAACAAGATCGCGCTGACGGGCTACCAGGTCGAGGGAACCCCGGGCCGCGACCTGCTGGAGACCGGGAGCGCCGAGATCGACGGCCGCCGGATGCCGGTCGCCGCGGGCGTCGAACAGTACGACTTCTCGGCCCACGCCGACCGCGAAGGTCTGCTCGCATTTCTCGATTCCTACCGCGACGCCCGGGTGCTCGTCGTCCACGGCGACCGCTGTGCGGCGTTCGCCGACGAACTCCGTGACGCCGGGGTCGACGCGACCGCGCCGGCTCTCGGTGACGACCTGTCGCCGTGAGAGGACACTTTGTTCCTGGTGCGAGACCCACGGTAGCGTATGCGCACCGAAACCACGTCCGGGCGTTCGGTCGGCGAGCGACTCAAAGGCTATCTCCTGCGCGGAACGCTGTTCGTCGTTCCGGCAGTCGTCACCGTCGGCATCGTGGTCGTCGCTTTGCGATTCCTCTCCGGATTTCTGGCACCCGTCGCGTCCTTCGTCGAGACGACAACCGGCGTCGGCGGCCCCCTGGGCGACGTGATCGTGCTGGGTCTGATTGTCGTTACTGTCCTCGTTCTCGGTGCCGTCATCGAGACTGTCCCACACGGTGTGGCCGCGGCGGGGTTTTTCCACTCGACCGTGGAGTCAGTCCCGGGCGTCGGGAGCGTCTACGCCGGCTTCCGCGAGATGAGTACGACGATCGCGAACGGTGAGGAGAGCTTCCGCGACGTGAAACTCGTCGAGTACCCCAGTGAGGGGTCGTACACGATGGCCTTCGTGACGGCCGACGCGCCGCCGACCCTCGAAGAGAGTGCCGGTCACGCCGAGGAGGGGATGGTCAGCCTGTTCCTCCCGATGGGGCCAAACCCCGTCATGGGCGGGTTCGTCATCTACGTCTCCCGCGACCGGGTCCACGACATCGACATCAGCGTTGAGGAGGGGCTCCAGGCCATCATCACCAGCGGGGTCGCGATGGGCGAGTCCGAACGCACGGCTGTCGCCGATCGGATTCAGCCGATAGACGACCCGTGACCGTTACACCACGTCCGGCCGGACGTGAAACCGCTGATACCCGCCCTGCGCCAGGTCGAGCGACCCGATCCACCAGTTCCACCGCTCGACGAGATCGTGATCCTCCGGAGCGTCCCCCAGGTGCTCGACGACCACATCGACGGTCAGTTCGTGGCCGAAGTCGTCGTCGATGTGCCCCGAATCCGCGAGATCCCTGGCCTGTCGCGAGATTGCACGCAGGGTGTCCTCGTCGCCGCTGAACTCGGCTGCCAGTTCCTGTTCCAGACGTTCCCTGTCCACGCCCGTGTGAACGACGCACACGGACTTGAAAGTTCGCGTCCTCGCTCCGATGAAAGGTAACCGTTATAGGCCGGGCAGACGGATTCTGGCAACATGCAACGTCGAGCCGCGGCGGTATATTTCGTCCTCTTCGTCGTCATCGGCGCCGGGGCGTACGGCTTCTTACAGGTCGGCATGAGCGAGCCGACGGCCGACCTCGACGGGCCGACGCTCTCCGAGGGTGATGAGTTGACTGTCGACGGTCGGACCTACACGGTCTCGGGCATCGATACCGAGGAGGGGGAGGTTGCGCAGTACGCCGGTGACGCCGAACTCACCTGGTTCAACGAGTCCGCCCGCGAGAGTGCGACGCTGGACAACGACTCGACAGTCGCCTACGACGACGGCGAATACCGGGTCGTCGTGCCGGCCGACGATGACTCCACGTTCCACCTCGTCGAGTCCCGGAACGTCTCGGCGATTCTCGCCGCCGATGACGCAGTCGAGAACGAGACCGTCACGCGCGACGGCGAGGACCACGTCGTCTACCGCGACGACCAGTCGTTAGAGCCCCTCTCGGAGTACCTCCCAGAACCGGGCCGCATCGAGTTCTCCGTCGGCGACCAGTTCGACTACCAGGCTGAAGACGTGACTGCGCGGGTCGACGGCATCTCCGGGGACGGCGTGGCTCTCTCCTGGGAGGCCCCCGCCGACGAGACTGTCACGGTCAGTGCCGGCGAGAACCAGACGCTGAACGGCGTCAACTACTTCGCTCACTTCCCCGGCGAAAACAGCGTCCAGGTCCTCCAGACCGACCGGCAGTACGGCGCGTACACCGCCGAAATCGGCGCTATCGACTACTGGGACGAGCGGAGAAACGGCGTCTGGGGGATCGTCATCCTCAGCGCCCTCGCCGGGTTCGTCCTGCTTGCGACCGCGTATCTCCCTGTCAAGGGATGACTACTCCTCGCGGACGTAACTGAGCCGGGCCAGCCCGATCCCGATCGCGAGCATCGCAACGACACCGACGAGCTGGATCACTGACGCCACAAGGTCGTTGCTGGTCTGCCAGGGCATCCCGACGACCGTCCCGATCCCGACGACCACCAGGAATGCGCCGGCGAGGATGCCCACCGGTTCCAGCCTGTCCGCAAACTCGATGACCCTCATGTGCGCCCCGATGCGACTCTCCGTTGTAAATCCTCCGTTGCCGCGTTGCTCCTCACGTCCGTTCGTCGCAAACGCGGGCCGGGAGGGATTTGAACCGGGCGAGACGTTCCGGGCATGCGGCGCTCCGCGCCGTTCCGGGGCTGCGACTCGCTTGCTCAAATCCCTCGTGTGTTTTCACTGCTCACTGTTGTTCGCAGGAAAACGGGCCGGGAGGGATTTGAACCACGTCGACTTCGCTCCCGCTGGTCGCTCGTCGTCTACTTCAAACCCACCGTTGCCGCGTTGCTCCTCACGTCCGTTCGTCGCAAACGCGGGCCGGGAGGGATTTGAACCCCCGACCATCTGGTTAAAAGCCAGATGCTCTCCCTAACTGAGCTACCGGCCCTCGCCCGAGAATCAGGTTGTAATCGGCTAAGTACTTACGGTTGGTCCCGCCCGAACATCCCGGTCAGTTCCTCTCCGGCGAGTTCGCCCGGGGGGCGGTCCTCGAGCGACGCCTGACGGCGGAGTTCGCAGTACACCCGCGCGGGGAGTTCGAGCGCGATCGCGCCGAGGATGATCCCTTCCCGGGCGAGCGCGCGCTCGACGTCGACCCCCTCGTTGACGCTGCTGGCCACCGACCGGACCTGTCTGACCGTCATGTCGTGATCGAGGGTGGCCCACGCGAGATGGAAACGAGCCTCACCGCTGACGCGGGCGATGTGCTTTGCGGCCGTCGGCGCAATCTGCCCGCGGGCGACGTGTCGCCGGATGGACTGGGGCAGGTCGTGGACTCTGGACCACTTTCGGATGAAGGATATCGTCACCCCCTCGCCCGCTCGCTCGGCTGCGGCCTTGTACGACCCCGTACCGCGGACCAGGGCTGCACAGGCGGCCGCCCCACGAAGCATCAAGACGTTGTCGGCGGCCCCGGCGGTGTTCTCGGCGAACGCGGCGACCGTCTCCACCGCGCGTTCGAGGCTTCGCCGATCGTCGGGGTCGAACTCCACCGCGCGCTCCGCGTACTCCCCGGTCACCGATGGGTCGCCACGGATGACCGGCCGCCCGACTGGGGACTCGCGATCGGTCGGCGGCGGGGAGTCTGACTCGTCGTCGCTCATCGGACCAGAGTATGGTGGGCAGTCCTAAAAGCCTCCCGTCAGTCGTCGCTGTCGCGACGCTCCGAGAGGTGCTCCCAGATCTCCGTACAGCCGCACCCGTCCGCGAGATCTTCGAGATGATCTGTCGCCTGCTTCTCGTCTTGCGTGGATTCGGATGACGCTGTCATCTGTTCGCTCCTCCTCGACTGTGACCGACGCGCCTCCCGACCGGCGTGTCGCCGGCACTCGGCACGATCCTGTCTGCCATCACCCCCCGTAGTCGTCACCCCGATATAAGGCCACTCTCTCCTGTAAACGCTACCCTTGCTCCCGCTTACCAGCAACATCTACTTCTATCTACGACGTCCGGAGCCCGGGATCGATGTCACACGAGTCCGAACGGTGTTTGGCGGTTTTGACTGGTGTGACGAGGGCGGACTGGCACCTACCGGTGTCTTCGCACCCAGGAAATCCAGGATATTGACACTTCATGTCGTCCAGCCTCGTGGAAGATAACAGGCAATATAACCCTCTTTCTGGCGGCCGCCAGTCGGGCCGGGTACGTCCGGAGACGACGGGATGCCGAGGACTGGAGGAGCATCTCGGCGGAGCGGCCGGCCACACAAAACGGCCTGAGGGGTCGTCCGAAAAGACGCATACACTGTCGAGTGGGGCGATCGATCCCGCCTTGAGTTCGTCGTTGGAGAAGAGCTACGCGACAAACACAACAGCCCGAAAAGCCGTCTCCGGCTGGAAATCGTTGGCGACCCAAACTGGCCTGACTACGAGGACCAGAGCCGGTTGGAATTGTGGTACGACGAGACCGATAGCACTTTCAGAGCCTCGCAACCCGTGACTGTTTCTGACGATGCACGGGACACTCCACTGGCCGACCAAAAGGCCGCTCTGGACATTGGTGCGAACAATCTCGTTGCCTGTACCACCACAACCGGCGAGCAATATCTGTACGAGGGTCGTAAGTTGTTCCAGCGGTTCCGCGACACGACACGCGAAATCGCCCGGTTGCAGTCAAAACTCGAAGAAGGTCGATACAGTAGCGAGCGTATCCGGCGACTGTACCGGAAACGGACTCGTCGCCGCGACCACGCTCAAGAAGCACTAACGGTGGCGGGAATGTTGCTTCCGGGGAATCTTAGACCGGCTGAGACTCCCACGGAGGAAACCGCGCCGTCGTCGGGCTCTGCCCGACTGCCTGAGGGACGTAGTCCCTCTCTGTTCACGGCGCGGAGGATGTCATTATATGGGGGTAGCAGTCAAAGGGATGAGCGAGGAGACCCACCATGTCGAGCGCGTCCCCGTACGAGTCCGATTCGGGGCGGTCCTGTTGCCCCTGCTGGCCAGCGGGCTCATCGCCGAACGGCCGCTCGTCGCCG
>JAZKRS010000044.1:0-24411 GCA_036626435.1 Haloarculaceae archaeon
TCTATTGGCTCAGAAATATCTCTTTTTCGATAAAACACATCCCCGTATTCTGAATCAAACCACCTTGTAGCGACGGAACGGCAGATAGTACTTTTCCCAGAGCCGGGAGGTCCTAGAATTACAACATTTCGTGATTCAAGTATTTCTTCGATAACATCTTTAGCGATAGTATTCCCCTCCTCAGATCTTCTTTCAAAATGATATCCTTCTTGTATTTCACTAAAATTGAAACCAATCCGCCAACAGTTACTCGGAGTTTCCAGACGGTAGCGATTAAAGAATCGCTCGCTCAATCTATCGAACCCTGTGGGCGTTCCTTGCTTATCGGGAGAGCTTTCTGGTGTCTCTTGCGATCCAACGAACTGTGGATAGTGGCTTTCCCTCAGATTCTCATCGTTTGCAATAATCCCCGAAACATCATCCCACATAAGGAGCCGTATCTGGAACCTACCTTCGTTCTCGTATTCATCAGAGAGCTCTCGGACCTTCCTCTGTAGAGTTGCGTCATTCTGTGCTGTCGTAACTATAATAAATTCATCAAGGGGGGGTTCGAAACCTTCAGCCTTCTCTACCTCCTCTTCCACGGTTGAAAATTCAAGGCTGGATGTATTCTTACACTGGATTCCGCGATGCCCGTCCAGAGATTCGGGTTGACTATGTATGTCAACTCCTTGTTGAGCTTGTCCCTGACGGCCGTATCGCGTTGCGAGTGAATCTCCCCAATGAGTCCTGACAATATCCGCTACTATTTCCTCAAATTCGTCCCATGACTGAGGTGGAGGTAAATCGACAGTAGCCCAAGTTGGCATTTAATTCTCAGAACATTTGCGAGTCGTATAAGTATTAGCCTACATTGGCCTTTGAACTACTCTATTCCACTTGATTAGCTCAACCGATGCCGTAGGTCATATCTCTCCATTCAGAGTGGCGTATCATCGACCTCTTCTTCGTCGTCGTAGGCGTCAGTAACTCCGCGTTCCTGCTCTTCCCTGTACTTATCCCAGCTGTCACGCCACTCCTGCGTCGCCGCGAGACTCTCCGCCCCGTGTCGAGTGTGCCGTTCCCGAATACGAGCCAGCACGGGCGTGTTCATCGCATCACCTGCGATGACGGCTTGGCCGGGAGTCAGTCCCGGGAGTTCATCGAGAACGTCCTCGCCGGCACTCTCGACAGAGTGCCGGATGGCCTGCTGGTCGTTCGGATTCTGGATCTGCATAATGACCTGCGTCCCGCACTGCGACAGCACGTCGGCATCCAGTTTGGACGGCCGCTGCGAAATGATTCCGACGCCGAACCCGAACTTCCGGCCTTCGGAGAGAATCGTCCGCAAGATGCCAAGAGACCGAGCGTTTCCGTCGGGAGCGAACCGATGGCCTTCTTCCAGGAGCGTGAACAGGGGGAAGTCGAGCCGGTCGTCGTCGCCGCGCATCGCTCGCTCGCGTGCCTCGTAGAGCTTCCGGAGGAGCGCGGCGGCGAGCATCTGCTGGTCCTCTTCCGACAGCCGGTTCAGCTTGAGCACGGTGACCTGGCCCGGCGCGACGAGGTCAGTTAGCTCCTCCCGAGCGGCACGCACGAACAAGTCTCGGCCGAGCGCCCGCTGGAGGCGCCACTCGAGCGCGCTCGCGGTGTCGCTGTCCTGTCCATCGACGTTGTAACACTCGGTGACGATGTCGTGGACGCTGATGTCGTTGCTGTCCTCCTGGAGGTTCCGCCAGGCGTCGTGGAGCACGTACTTCATCCGGTCGCTCGGTCCATCGAGCAGGGCGAGCAGGTCGCCGTAGTTGAGGTCGGGGATGGCGATGTTGATCTCGTCCGGCTGAACGATGTTGACTTCAGGCGTGTAGTTACCCTCACTGAATACCGATGCATGCTCGTCTTTCCGTATGTCCGGGAGCGTGTCGTACTCGCCGTGTGGGTCGAAGACGAGCATCGCCGCCCGCGACTGCGGACGCATCATCTCCTCAATGATGACGCTCGCCGTGTACGACTTCCCGCTTCCTGTAGAAGCGAGGATGGCCAGATGTGTCGAGGAGAAATCGTCGATCGGGAGAAAGACATTCGCGTCGCCGGCCGGGCGGTTGAGCAGCCATCCGACGTGCGCGAGTCCGCTGTCGCTCTGCCAGTCCGCGTTCGGCAGGACTGCCTCGAGGAACGCGTCGTCCGCGAGGTAGACTCTCGACCCCGGGTCGGGGAGGGAACGGGGGTTCGTGAACGTCTCTAAGTCTTCATCGAAGTACCCGACAGTCCGGGCTGTCACGCGGTCAATTTCGATGTCGCCGCTCGGCACGCCGAGCGCACCCGCAATCTCGTCCGGTTCAACGGCGGGATCCGCGAGGAAGTCCCCAGGCAGGCCTCGCTCCTGCTCGGTGTTCGTAACGCGCGCGAGGACGTCGCGCTGGTCGCCTTCGACGACGGTGTCGTACACGACGAACTCCCCCGTCCGGACGTCGATCTCGTTCGGAACGATGAACTGGAACTCGTCGGCGGAGTCACCGGGCTTCTCAACGGTCCCCACGACGGTGTCCGACGCGGCGGCGACATCCCGACTCGTCGGCGGCGATGGTACGTCGTCGCTCATCGCACGACCCCCCGATCCGAATTCGCTTCCCAGCGGACCTTCTGCTCGATGACGTCCAGCATGTTCTCGTCCGCGGACGTTTGGTTCCGAAGGCGGTCAAGCAGCGAGAGGGTCACTTCAGCCCCGAAGCGGTCGGCCGTGGAGATGAGGCGATCGTAGTACTGCACGCGCAGCGACCCTTCGGGGAAGTGGAACTGCCGGAATCCCTCGGTCGAGAGCTTGGACACCGGGTCGTCGATGTCGAGCGTCCACCGCGGCATCTCCTGTTCGACGTCGGCGAGGTCGTAGCCGTCGCCGTCCGCGTGGGACGAGAGGCGTGCGAATCCGAGGAACGCGACGCCGAGCAGTGTTCGCTTCTCGTCCACGTATCCCGGGACGAACATCTCCTGGGCGGGATTCGAGAGGCGCGGCCCCTCACGTCCCTGATCAGGATCGACGAGCTGGGAGTTGTAGACGACGCCGACGAGCGCGTACTCGTCCCCGTGGACTGTGGTGGTGCTGTATACCGGCTGGCCGAATTCGTAATCCTGCTTCTCCGGGGGTCGCTCGCGTTCGCGCTCCCGGTACACTTCGACGACATAGTCCATCTGTGAGTGCGACTCTGCGACCGTGCCGAGCGTGAGGTCGCTCTCCGTGAGTGCCGGGTCTTCCGAGGATAATTCGTTTTGTGTCATGGTGATGGGTTTCGGGTGAGGCGGTCGGTTTAGCTGTTCATCGGCGACGTCGTTCTTTGCTCAGATTCTTGGCGTTCCACTCGATCGGTAGCCCCTCTTCCTCGGCGAAGTTCTGGACGAGGGCGAGGAACCGCCGCTTCGCGCCAGCATCCAGCACGGCGTTCGCATCAGCCTGCTGGACGATCTCCGGGTAGCCGCGGCCGACGCCGGCCTCGGCGCGGACGACGTCGAACACGTACTCGACGAGGTCTTCACGGAGCA
The DNA here is from genome assembly GCA_036626435.1 of Haloarculaceae archaeon. Classification (GTDB taxonomy): domain Archaea; phylum Halobacteriota; class Halobacteria; order Halobacteriales; family Haloarculaceae; genus SW-9-67-25. Next base: position 3,514 of record JAZKRS010000044.1, read on the forward strand.
CCCACCCCGGGAACTCGAGGTAGTCCATCGCGTCCCCGTCTGGAATGTCCAGGTAGCCGAACAGAACGTCGGTGGCGAACTCGTACTCCTCACCGCGGTAGCTGCACTCCATATCGTCGATGGTCCCGTCCTGCCGGTGGACGAAGACCTGCGAGCGGTCGCCCCAGTTGTTCGTGCAGCCTTCGAGGATCCGAGCGTCCGCGACAAACGGCTCATCGCCCAGTCGGTCGCGGTATGTTCGGCGGAGCAGTTTGGCAATGTTCGTTCGACTGCTGCCGGCCGAATAGCCAACGACCGGGACTCCGTGGTGCTCGCTCGCAGCTAACACTCGGGACATCGTCCGCCGGTAGTAGCTGTCCCGTACCTCCGGCGAGTACGTGTTGGCGAAGGTGGGCACGAGCGGCCCGTCGTAGATGACGACCGGCGGCGGATCGAGGTCGGCGAACTCCTCGATGCATTCGATGACCGTCTCCCCCTCGTCGCGGTAGCGCTCGTGCCCGGGCGCCCGTCCGTCAGTGTATCTGATCCCGTCTTCCTCGTCCGATTCCTGAGTAACGGCCTCCGGCCCGAGGATGCGAGCGTTGAGTCCCTCCTCGTAGTCGCCGTCCTCGTGGTGGTGATTCGCGTTCCACGCGACCTGTACAAGCCCGAGCGGGACCGTGAATTCGTCTGTCGGCCCGAGTTCGGATCCGTCGGCGGCGATTGTCGTCACGCCCTCCAAGACGTCCTTCGCGTATTCGTTCACCGCTTCGTGGTTGTCCCAGGCAGCGGATTCGTCGAAGTGAACGACGGGGGATTCGGTTTCGTCCCACTCGTTGGTCGGTAGGGCGCCCGGATACCGATCCGGCCCGAGCTCCGCCCGAAGCGGAGTCGCGTCGTGCTCGTCGAGCGCGTCACGTAACGCTTCCCTGTAGCGCTCGACCGTCTCCTCCTCGTCTTCGGCGAACTCCCGAATTTCCGTCGCGTGATCGCGGAGGCCGTCGAGGACCGCTTCGGGATGGAACGGCATTACTCCGACACCACCCGGGTCACCTCTCGGTCTTCGTCTTTCTCGAGTTCGATGGTCCGCTCAGTCATCGACTCGAACGTCCGGTCGTGACTGACGACCATGAGCTGGTTGAGTTGGTCGAGGTCGTCCAGTTGATTCACGAGGTTCTGCTTTTTTTGCTGGTCGAGATTGGCGGTGGGCTCGTCGAGGAACGCCACACCGAGGGAGGCCAACTGTTCGAGGATGGCGAGCCGAACGGAGAGGGCAGCGGCCATCTTCTCGCCGCCGGAGAGCGTGTCGAAAGGCTTATTCTGCCCGCGGACGCGGACACGGAGGTTGTACGTCTTGTCCCAGACGAGCGTCTCCGTTGGGTTCCCGCGGAGCTGCTGGAAGATGGCGTTCGCGCGGTCGCCGATCTCGCTGGTAATGAGGTCGCGCAGGTCTTCGGCCCCCTGCTGGAGACTGTTCCGCGCCCAGCGAGCGAACTCCTGATCGCGTTCGAGTTCGACGACTTCGTCTTCGAGGTCCTGCTTGCGCTCCTGCTGCTCTTCGAGTTCATTGAGCTCTTCCTGAGCCTCTTCGAGGTCGCCCTGTGCGTCGTCGAGTTTCTGCTCCGTCTTGGCGTGTTGCGTGTTCAGCTCATCAAGCTCTTCCTGTACTTCGTTGAGCCGTTCAGCGTCGAACTCGTCCTGAAGCGATTCGACGCGGTCCTCGACGTCGTCGCGTTCCGATTTCAGCTCCTCCAATTCCTCCTGTTCGTCTTCGACTTTCTGCCGGCGGTCGGGGAGCTTCGCCGCTTCGTCCTCGTTCTTGACGTACTTCGTGTGGGCGTCCTCGGTTTCGTCGATGATCTCCTTCACGCGATCGATTTCGTCGTTAAGCCCATCGTACTCCGCGAGTTCTTCCTGAAGGTCGCGGTACTCGACGCGTTTCTCACCTAGCTCGTCACGAGTGTCGCGGAGTTCTTCCGGCACGTCGTCTGCACTTTCGACCGTGGCCTTGGCCGTATGGTAGTCATCGACGACGCCTTCGAGGCCCTCCAGTTCGTCTCGCTTCTCCGGCAGTGCTTCGACTTCGTCCTCGAGGTCGTCTCGCTCGTCTCGGAGCTGCTGTTGCTCCTCACGGAGGTCGTCGATCTCTTCTTTGACGTCGTCGAGTTTGTCTTCCAGCCGCGGGATTTGATTTACCGCTTCCTTGGCGGCCTGGGCGGACTCGATTTCCTCCTCTATCTGCTCGAGTTCGCCCTCTACCTCGGGGAGTTCTTCTTCGGTGATCTCCTCGATACGGGTCTCGTTTCGCTCGATGACCTTCTCGCGGTGGTCAGGAGTGACCGGCCGGTCACACGTCGGGCAGGACACTTCCGACTCCTCGTTAAGATCGAGGTCGCGGAGTTCCTGATTCTGCGCGCGGAGCTCCCCCTTCTCGTTCTCCAGCGTCTGCTTTCGAGCAAGGAGGTCTTGTCGCTCGTCTTGGAGGTCGGACAGCCGTTCGGCTTGCTCGCGCTTCGCCTCGGCATCTTCTATCTCCGCTCCGATCTCATTGGCCTCCTCTTCCAGACCCCCTATTTCGTCATCTATCTCCTCGAGCCGCTCTTCGATCTCCTCGATTCGCTCCTTGTCGTCTTCGAGGTCGCTGATCTCCTCCTCGAGCGATTCGTACCGCTCTTTCTTTGGCTCCAGTTCCTCGACCGTCTCCCGTGCTTCCCGCACCTCTCGTAAGTCCGCCTTGTGGCGATTGATCTGGTCTTTTAGACGGTCTATCTGGTTCCCGGCATCGGAAAGCTGATCCTCTATGTGGTTGCGCTCCTCACGGTCCTCCTCGAGTTCGTCGAGTCGATCTTGGGCGTCCTCGTGGCGCTGGTAGTCGTCCTCGACGTCCTCGATGATCTCCTGCGCTTCTTTCGCCTCCTCACGGCGTTCCTTCGCCTTTTCGAGAGCATCCCGCTGCGCGGGGATCTTCGTCTCTTCGAGGGACTCCAGGTCCTGCTTGGCGTCCCGGAGCCTCTCCTTCAGGTCTTCCAGCCCCTCTTCTTCCTCCTCGAGTTCCTCGATTTCTTCGTTGAGCGACTGGAGGTCCTGCTCCAGTTCTTCGACGGCCTGCTCTTGTTCTTCGACTTCGGCCTGCACTTCGGGGAGGTCTTCAAGCTTCGCCTCAAGTCGCGTTATCTCCTCTTCGAGTTCGTCGATGTCGTCCTCGAACTCGTCTTCCAACCCACTCAGCGACTTGTACGCCTCTCGGTACCGTTCGATGTCAAACAGCGGGTCGAACGTGTCGATGCGTTCCTTCTCGGACTTCGTAAAGTCCGAGAGGAAGTCCGTCTGGGGGACGCCGACGCTCCGCTCCCACGCCTCAGACAGGTCGTCCGGATTGTCGATGCCGAGTTGGTTGCAGATCCAGTCTTTGACGTCGCTGCCGGTGTCTAGTCCGAGGTTGTCGCCGTTCGAGTCCAGCACGTCGTACTTTGACCGGCCCGCCCAGCGGCGAACGGTGTACGTCTCGCCCGTCTCTTGGTTCGTGAACGTGACCTCGACGTGCCCGGAGTTCTCGCCGTCGCGGACCAACCGATCCTGATTCCGGAAGGGATGGGTATCGAAGAGGGCGTAGCCGACCCCCTCCTGAATAGTGCTCTTCCCGGACCCGTTGTCCCCGAGGATGGCTGTCACGCCGTTCCCCAAGTCGATCGTCGTCTCGTCGCCGTAGCTCTTGAAGTTCTCTAGCGTGACCTGATCGATGACGATGCTCATTCGGAACTCACCCCGTTCGTCGCGTCGTCCGTGTTCTCCACGTCGGTCGTCTCACCGGGGCCCTCTGGGAAGAGTTCCCGACGCCGTTCCCGAAGGTAGTCCGCGACCTCCGCGACGCTCTGGCCGTCTTCGTTGACCAGTCCTTCGACGTTATCCAGTGTTTCCGCGACCTCCTCCGCTTCAACGCTGTACCTGGATTCGCCGGCAATCGTCGTGAACACCCGCTCCTGGAGAGCATCTGTGTTGACGGTTCCGTCCGGGTTGAACGCCTCGTCGCGGTCGAGCTCGCCGAGCAACTCCTGAACCGCCTTCCGCTCCGTGTGGTTCGTCGGTTGGACGTACAGCGCATCCAGTTCGTCTTCGGCCAGCTCCGTGAGTGTCTCCACGTCGAATGTGGTGTGATCGAGCAGGAGCGTGCCCTCGAAGCGGACGTTGATGATCGGTTCTCGCCGGTTCCCCTGCCCATCGCGGTGGATATCGCGCTGACAGACTTCCTCAACATCCGGTCGCTTGTTCTCCAGTTTGGTTTCGAAGTCGGCACGCAGATCTTCGAACGTACGATACTCCGACACGTCGAAGTTCAGTGTGTCGTATGGCCGACGCTTGGACAGATGGTGCTCGGCAGTGTCGGCGACTGTATCGTAGACGTAGTAGCCGTGGCTATCGTCCCAGCGCCCCTCCTGGATGTCGAGAGCTTCGAGACTGCCGGGGTTCCGGGCCACTGTCCCGCTCTCGAACTGCTTGTGGATGTGGCCGAGTGCGATGTAATCGACGAAGTCTTCGAGGTCGGTGAGGGCCGCACGCGCGACGTTCGCTCCCAGATCAGGAACTGCGTCGTCAACGCCGAAGTGAGCGAGGAGAATCGTCGTGTCGGGCTCTCCCTCGCTCTGGTTCACCGCTTGGATGCCGTCCGCGACGTTCGGGAGGTCGCGCTCGATGTACGCGCCCCGGTACTGAAGCCCGAAGCAGCGGACAACTTCGTCGTTGCGTTCGAAGTCCACGTAGCCGCCTCCGCCCTGTCGCGGGTCAGCCGAGTCCGTTGGCGCGAAGGTCGCTCGATCGCTAGATAGCTCAGCCGACAGCAGCGTAATCAGGCCTTTGTTGTTCAGGTACTCCAGCCACGTTAGGTCCCGGCGACGGCTCATATTCTCGTCGTGATTGCCGGGCGAAACGACGACGGGCTGTTCGACGTCTTCGAGTAGTGCTTCGGTCTGCTGGAGCGTCTGTGGGCGGATGTCTCGAGAGTCGAAGAGGTCGCCTGGTATCAGAATTGCGTCCGTGTCTCGTGCGCGCGCCTGCGATAGGAAATGCTGGAATGATAGGCGAGCGTCCGTTTCTCGTTGTTTGAGTCCGTACTGGCGGTGACCGAGATGGATGTCGGCGGCGTGTGCAATGCGCATGTTGTTAGAAGCCTCCTGCGGGGACTGCTTCGAATTCTAGTTGGAAACCGGATCCCGACTCGGTCCTTGTCTCCATCGTATTCGACAATTATGTCATCTCCCACGGCAGTGTTAAAGGTGCCCACGCCGGGGTGAAAGTGGTCTGTCGATGGATGGAACCGAGGACAGGTCGTGTACCGTCAAGGAGGGAGAGATCACTGAGCGCGATAACGGGTAGCCGAAGATTCTTACCCTGTTGCGCCCGACATTCATGTAACGAGAAAACGAACTATGGCAAACGCACAGCCAGGCGGGGACGTCTCTCAGCGCGGACCATCGGAGTATCTCGATCCGTTAGCTCCGCTTTCGTCCCAGTTTCAGCAGCTCAAGTCCATGATGGAACTCGTCTTCGACGACTACGAGGAGTTCCTTCACGATCTCAACAGAGACGTTCTGGCCCTGCCGCGGGAAGAACGATTCACTCGGAGTCACGAGGTTCTTCGAGAACACGTTGAAGACCAGTTTGGGAGCGCTGATGCGTTCGCGGCGGTCTTCCCCCAATCGGATCCGGACAACCTGCCAGCATTTCTCGAACAGGTCTTCGATAAGCTACTGACCGACGTTCTGGAAGGCGTCTTCTTCCAGCGAAATCCAGAGGACCATCTCATTCTAGCGGCGCTATTCCAGACCCTCAACTACAGTATTCAGCAACTGACCGAGGCTGACAAACAGGAGGTCAAAAATCGAATCGCATCGACTATGCTCGCTCTCGTGAGCAGGCTTCAGTCCGTCCTCTCTGATTCGCCCGAGACTCTCCCTGAAGAAGCGGTCTGGGATACCGCCTATGGCCTGCATTACGTTACCGCAGAGAATGATCGAGCCAGTTTCCCGAATCCTGCGGAGATGTCGTTCGCGGAGGCGAAGCAGGAGGTGATCGAATTCGGGGCTATGATCGCGTACGCTCGATTAGACATCTCTCTCAGTCGAGGTGCAGAACTGGCTGACGTTACCCCCGACGAGTTCCGGGACAAGCTCGACCGGTTCGACGTCCAACCGAGATTCGGTCCGAACTCCGTCGAGGAGCTGTACGAAGACGGTATCGATGAGTGAGCCGGCGCTGGTGTTGGACAACAGCGTCCTCTCTTCACTGTTCACGGCCGGTTGGTTCGACGCCCCGTCTTTCTACTGGCCTGACCACACAATTCATGTTCCGGCGCGCGTCTGGAACGGAGAGTTCACACCCTATCACGACTTGGAACGTGAGCGGGACTGGGTAACCGTTCGAGAGGCAGACCTGGGATCGGTACAGACACGGGCGTTAGGTCAGTTGAGCAAGCCTGACTGGGCGTGTATCGCGCTAGCCGAACAGTTCGATGGAGCCGCTACAGTCGTGACTAATGACCGTACCCTACGGACTGTCGCGGATCGCCGGGGCGTGGATGCTGAGTGGGGGACTCATTTCGTCATTCGTACGTTCAAGGCGTGTGGGATTTCTGTCTCGGAGTTCGGAGAGGGCGTCGAGACGTACCTCTCAGATGTCACTCTGCCAAGTGACGTGAAAGACGAGGTTCGAAACACGGAGAAATAGCCCCGCCGGAATAGGACGAGGGAGTCTGCTTCATCCAAATCGCGGGCTCGAGCCGGGGTTCGACGTTTCTGGGTGCTTGCTGATTTTCGTTTCTGCTACTCGCAGGCGAACGGTGGATCGCGCGCGGTCGCTGAATTCCCAACTCTTATGTCCGTGTGCTGCCATCTAAATCTTAGCGAATCGCGTGATGGCGGCGACCCCCGTTCGAAATTCGAATGAAATCAAATCCGCGCTCGGCGTCTTCTTTAAAAGTGACGCCGCGCTGTCGTGCGAATGTTAACCGTTCGGAAAACGAATGGGCGCTGCAGGATTTGAACCCGCGACCTAGTGGTCCGAAGCCACTCGCTCTGTCCAAGCTGAGCTAAGCGCCCTGTTGGGAACAAGCCATCGTCGGGGTAAAAACTCCCCGGATTCGGACCACCCGAGATACAAAAAGCCATATATATGCTCCCGGGGTTGATCTGTAACAACGCAGTGGGGCGGGGCTTGCACGCCTGTGTAGAGAAACCCGATGTACGATCTCGGACCCAATTTCGACGCTGCGACGGTAGATCCGGGCACGAACATCCTGATCTCCGGGCCGCCACTGACAGGCAAGCGAAAGCTCGCGTTCGAGATCCTCGCTCACGGTGCTGCGGACGATGACGGAACGATAATCGTCACGACTCGTGACAGTTCCGATCGGGTTCTCAGGGACTACCGGTCGTTGCTCTCGAACCCCGACGACACCGACATCGGAATCGTCGACTGTGTGACCCAGCACCAAGGGCAGTCAGCAACTGACACACCGACCGTGAAATTCGCCTCCTCGCCGGGCGACATGACGGGTATCGGGATCAAATTTTCCGAGTTCGTCGAGGAATTCTACAGCGAGCGTGATCTCCGGCAGAACCGCATCGTGCTCGACTCCCTCTCCACCCTGCTCGTATACTCGGATATGCAGACGGTCTTCCGGTTCATGCACGTGTTCACGAGTCGTATCGAGGACGCCGACGCGCTGGGCGTCTACCTCATCGAGTCGACTGCACACGATGCCGAGACGATGAACACGATGAAACAACTGTTCGACGGCGTCGTAGCAGTCGACGAGAATCGCGAGGTGAGCGTCCAGTTCCCCGGGATCGACGCGAGCGTCGCAGAAACCTGATCCGGCCCGGCACCACCCTTTTTGCGTTCGCCGGCGTCTACGGGCGTATGCCAGTCGAAAGGGACGACGAACTCCGCGAGATACTGACGCTCGGTACTATCGCCGTCGTTGGCTGTTCGACGACGCAGGGGAAGGCGGCCCACGACATCCCGCGGTATATGCTTGACCACGGCTACGAGGTGATCCCGGTCAACCCCTTCGCAGACGAGATTTTCGGGCGAGAGGCCCACGACTCACTCTCGGAGGTCCCCGACGTCGTCGACATGGTCGACGTGTTCCGGCCAAGCGATGAGATGCCCGGCATCGTCGACGAAGCGCTCGAACGCGACGACGCGGGCGTCATCTGGACGCAACTGGGCATCCGACACGGGGAGGCGACACGGCGGGCCGAACAGGGAGGCAAACACGTCGTCGAGGATCGCTGTCTCAAGGTCGAACACCAGCGACTGATGTGACTGGCCACCCGCTACAGCCGCTATTCCTCGTCCGAGGCGTAGATGGTCGTGTTGTCCTCTTCATCCCCCACCGAATCCGTATCTTCGCCGTCCGCACCCTCCTCGGGCAGGTCGGCGGCCTCGATGACCTGCGCGACGTCGATCCCTTGCTCGTCGGCGAGCGCCTCGAGGAGCGCATGTTGTCGTGCGAGATCACATTCGATCCGGTCGACCTGCTCGCTGGTGTCCTCGACCTCCCCCTGGAGGGCCTTGAGTTCGCCGATGATCTCGTTCATCTTCGAGTACAGCTGTTCTGCGGCGTCCATTACCTTCTGGAGTTTCTTTGCGGTTCCGCCAAGTCCCATGCCCACCTGTACTCGACCCCGATACGTGGGTGTTTCGACGCCGGCGACGGGTGAGCCCTGGCAGGAGCCAGCGACGGGAGTACGCGCCCTTTAAGAGTTGGCCGGACTGAGAGTTCGGCATGGAGCAGGTGCGACTGGCCCCACTCGTCGGTATCGCCGGCTGTCTCGCCGTGCTCGGTCTGCTCGCGTACCCCTACGTTGTCGGGGACGGCGGTGTCGGCGCGTACTACGGGTCCGGAATCGTGAATCCGCTGATGGCGGGGCTGCTTGCGCTCGTGGCCACAATCATCTTTGCGGCCGGCCGCGAAGGCCGGACTGATCCCGGATTCGCGGCGGGGGTGGGGCTCGTCTTCGGGGCGTTCATCGTCGCCATGCTCCTCGCTTGGGCTGGCACGGCGCGTCTCGATACGATCGCAATCTCGCGGTGGCACCGCTGGATCACGGCCGGCTTCGCCGGGCTCGTCCCCGCAGGTGGGCTGTGGTTCGCACGGGCGCTCGACATCATCTGACAGGGAAGTGGACACACCGGCGGATGGCAGCCCGCCAGTTCCGAAAGGCCCTTATGCGGAACCGGAGTAGCTTCAGATGGACTAGGTCGGGCGGTTAGGCCCCGCTCCTCTGCCCCCAGTATGGTCTTGAGGGGGGACCGAACGTCGGGGGCGTCCGGTCAGACGGGCGCGGGCCCCGCGAGCCAACGTCGAAGCCTCGTCCTGCGGGGACGGCGGTCCGCGCGGTCGCACCTGCAGGGGTGTGCCCGCGTGGTTAACCGAGGGCACTGCGTCAGGCGCGGAAGCGAGCAGCGCACCCTCGGACAGCCATCGCTCGCAGGGTCGCGGGGTGGAGGAGGCAAGCGGGACTACCCGTGTCCGAACGCCGGGCCACCCCGGCTGTCCGTCCATTCATACCGGTAGATGTCACGCAAAGAGGGGTCACTGACGACTCACAGCCAGGAGTGCGCCGATCACCGTCCCGACGAGGACGACCCCGGCGAGGACGAGCAGGCTCTCGAACGCGGTGAGTTGTGTGCCGAGACCCGTCACCGATCCGCTGGCTCCGGACGCCGCGTCGGAGCCCGGACCGGCGAGATAGCGGACAACCGGGGAGAGAACCGTCTCGCGACCCAGGAGGGCGAGCCATCCCTGGTGGATGACGACCAGGGCCGCAGAGAACCAGCCGGCCAGGCGTACGTACCGCCGAAGCGGGAACGTGTCCTTCCGGGGCTCGCGACCGCCCCCTGTGCCCCAATCCGTCGGCGTTCTCCTCGGGAGCGGACCGGTGACGAGGTACCGCCAGGCGGCCCGTGAAGCCGGATACCGACTGTAGTGTGTCCCGCCAACCGCCAGAAGCGTGATCGCGAGCATGGCGAGCAACCCCTGCCTGTCGGCGACGTCACGTGGCCTCCGGAGACCCCGAAGGAGGAGAGCGACTGCGCCGACAGTCACGGCGACGACGCCGCTGACGGCAAGCCAGGCCGAGGCGACCGTGCCGGTGATCCCCGTCGACGAGGACAGGAGAGCGGAGAGGACGAACACCCCGAGCGCGGCGGCGGTCACAGTCCGGGTCCGGGCACGAACCTGGTCGAGGAGCCCGTCACTCTCCCAGCTCTCGAGGAGTTCCACCGCACGCTGGCGGATCGCGCGTTCGTCGACCTGCAACTCGGGTTCGCCGTCGGAGCCGTCGATCGAAACGAGAGACCCGTCTGTGGCGCTCTCGTCCCCCTGCTCCGCTGTGCTGAAACTGGTATCCCGGCGGTCGCTCACTGTCGCGTCACACTCGTTGCACTCGTCTGGTCTATCTCTGCGGGCCAGCGGGATTAAATCCGTCGTCCGATCGGGCGCTCGCACGCTGTCGTGCGCTCGTACCGTTACAGCCGTCAGTATCAATCGTCGGCCGGTTCGACGAGGCCCTCGGCGTTCGAGAGCTCCAGGCCGCCGCCGATAGTGCGGTTGGGGTACGGGATATTGATGTCCGCCTCGTCGAATCGCTCCTTGACTGCCTTGATATACTCGGCGCGGATCTTCACGAAGTCGGCGCGGGACGGATCGTCGATCCAGATCCGGGACTGGAGGCCAACCGAGGAGTCGCCGAGTTCTATCAGACGGACCGTCGGCCCCGGATCATTCATGATCCCCTCGTGGTTCTCGGCCTCCTCGAGGATGATCTCGGTCGCCCTGTCGATGTCGTCGTCGTAGCCGATCCCGAAGACGAACTTCAGGCGGAGCTGACCCTTCGCGACGGGGTTTTTGATGACGCCGTCGGTCAGCTGTGAGTTCGGAACCGTCAGGAGTTCGTTGTCGAAAGTCCGGACGCGGGTGACCCGGAGGCTGATGTCCTCGACGATCCCGGAGTTGCCGTCCCACTTGATCCAGTCGCCGAGCCGGAATGGCCTGTCGGTGAAGATGAAGATGCCGGCGACGAAATTCTTGATCACATCCTGCAGCGCGAAGCCGATCGCCAGCGTGGCCGCGGCCGCGATGGTCGCCAGGGCCCCGAGGAAGTTGCCAAAGCCAGCGGCGCCGAACGCGACGGCGACGGCGACGAAGACGACCGCTATCGCGGTGATCTTCTGGAGCGGTTTCTTTGCGTGTGCATCGAGCCCGCGCCGGTCGAGCATGTTGCCCACGAGTGGCTGGATCACTGCCCGGCCGGCGATGTAGATGAGCAAAAAGACGGCGACGAAGGTGATCCCCGATCCGATAGTCTCCGCGTACGGGATGCCGGCCCCGCGGAGTGCATCGGCGACCGGCCCACCCGGCCCCTGTGTCTGCGCGGGAACGATCAGCCCCTGCGTCATCGCTCGACCACCGCCGTGTGGCCGCGTGTCTGGACGACCGTCGCGCCGACCGCCTCGGCGAGGTCGGCGGCGAGCGTGTCGACGTCGGCCCCGCCGCGGGCAGCCCGGAGGAACTTCACCTTGACGAACTCGCTGTCGTCGAGCTGTCCGTCGAGTTCGTCGGTCACCGCGTCGATGCCGCGCTTGCCGACACGCAGCGTGGCGTCCAGTTCGTGTATCCGCTGTTCACGCGTCATATCAGTCATGTAGAACGCATTCACGCCGCAGGCGTTTAAGTGTGCATTTTTAGCCGTGTTCCCCTGCGAGAGTCTCACTATCCCCCCGGAGTGTAGGGATACCGGGCCTGCTCGCCGCAATCGCAGGTGACGACGACGTGTCCGTCCTGCAGGCGGACGCGGGCGTTTTTGCCCGGGCGGAGGTAGGCGTCACAGGCGTCACACGTGAACCGCTTGAACCGTCGGGGGAGGGGAGCGCGGTTTCGCTCCGCGATGCGTCGCGCTCTGCGGACGTAGCGTCGGGCCCGATCCTCGTGGCACTGGATGACCGCCCGGCGTGCCAGGTCCAGCAGCCGCTCGATTCGCTCCTCGGCTGTCGTCACGGTCCCTGCTCTGTGGGGTCGGCAGGTATAGCTTGCGTATCAGTCTCGCCGGTCAGGGACCGGTACAGCCCGACGAGGTCGTCGCTCACGGCCGCAAGCGTGTACTCCGCGCTCGCCGCCTCGGCTGCCCTGCCGAGTTCGTCGCGAAAGCCGGCGTCGCTGGTGACTTGCTGGAGCGGTTCGACGAAGTCCGCGCCGGCCTTGAGGCAGTTCCCCCTGTGGTCGAGCCACTCGAAGGTCGGGATGTCCCGCACGACCGGCGGCTTGCCACACGCCATCGCCTCCAGCAGCGCCATCCCCTCGTTCTCGTTTTTCGTCGGGAAAAAGAAGACATCACCGGCAGCGAAGGCCCCGCGGACGTCCTCGACGTAGCCGGTGAACGTGCAGTTATCGGGCGCCCGCCGGACGTGTCTTGTCGTCTCTCTGCTCCGCAACAGCCGGTCGACCGTCCCGCCGCCGGGGTTGAGGTAGCCGAACCAGGCGAAATCAAGGTCGGGCAGCCGCCGGGCCGTCTCGACGAACGCCGACAGCCCCTTGCGTTCGATGACGTGGCCGACGATGAAGACCACCGGCGGGTCGAGGTCGTATCGGTCGAGGTACTCGTCCCGCAACGCCTCGTGACCCGCCAGCTTCTCCGGATCGAAGCCGTTCGAGATGACCGTCCGAGGCGTCTCGCAGTAGTCATCCAGTACCTCGGCAGTGTGTTCCGAGGGGCAGACGAGGTGATCGGCCAGCGAGTACGCATACGAGAGATACGGCTTCATCGGCCGCGCGAGAAGGTTCGACAGCGCGAAGCTTTCCCGGAAGTCCTCTGCCGTCTGGTGGGTGTGGGCGACGACCGGGATCCCCTTCCGGCTGGCGCGCTTCGCGAGGTAGACCGACCGCGGACCCATGTTGTTGAGGTGGAGGAGATCGGCGTCGAGCGTCGGCTCCGTCGTGTACGCGACGCCGTGGCTGTCCAACATCTTGCGCTGGTTTCGCACCGACTGCGCCTGTCCGCCGGTGATGAACTCCTCCCACTCGAAGTAGTGACAGACCTTCATCGGCGACTCCCTCGGATCGGCGCTCGGTGGCACTCTGACAGATGTTCCCGGAGCGGCAGGATTTATCTTCCGGATTCGCGGGCCTGGTCGCGAGTATTAGTGATGGCTATAATTTCGTGAAGATAGCCGACCCCACGGGGATCGACATTGGTCACGAAGTTATAGCCGTCAGTATCACAACTGATTAGGAACCGGATACGCGACTCATACCCGAATGTCACTCCCGCGGGTCGCCGCATTCACCGACACGTATCTCCCGACTGTCAACGGGGTCACGTATACGGTCAAGACCTGGCGGGACCACTGGGAGCGTCGCGGGGGTCGCATGGACGTGGTCTATCCCGAGAGCGATCACGACGCGGGGACGGGCGAACACCCCGTCAGGAGTCTCCGGTTCCCCTTCTACCAGGGGTATCGCATCGGAATCCCGGCGGTGCCGGACGCCATCCAGCGGGTCGACGTCGTCCACTCGCATACCCCCTTCGGCATCGGTCTGGGGGGGGTGCGCCTGGCACGGCGCCTCGACGCGCCGCTCGTCGCATCGTATCACACGCCGACCGGCGAGTACGCCAAATATCTCTCGGTCAACGGGGACATAGAGCGAGTCGTCCGCTACACCGCCACCGCCTACGAGCGGTGGTTCCTCGACCGGGCGGACGTCGTCGTCGTCCCGAGCACCGAAACAGGCCGGCACGTCCGCGAGTCCGTCGGCGTCGGGACGCCCGTCGAGGTCGTCCAGAACGGCGTCAACACGGCGTTCTTCCGGCCGGTCGAGGACAACTTCCGTGAGCGGTACGGCCTGCCCGACGGGCCGCTGGTCGGTTACACCGGCCGGCACGGCTACGAGAAGGAACTACACCTCCTGCTCGACGCCGTCGACGGCCTCGACCGGGACGTGACGCTCGTGTTCGGCGGTGACGGGCCGGCCCGGGCGGAACTCGAGGCGGCTGCCGCCGGGATCGACGCGGACGTTCGCTTTCTTGGCTTTCTGCCCCGCGAGGATCTGCCGGCGTTTTACTCGGCGCTCGACGCCTTCGCGTTTCCGAGCCCCATCGAGACACAGGGGCTGGTCGCACTGGAGGCAAACGCCTGCGGGACGCCAGTCGCAGGCGTCGACGCGAGCGCGCTGTCGGATACAATCGAGGACGGCGAGAACGGGTACAAGGCCCGGGCGGGCGACGCGGAAAGCTTTCGAGAGGTCATCGTCCGGACACTTGACGAGCGTGACCGCCTGCGCGAGCACTGTCTCGCACGCCGGGGCGCGATCAGCGCCGAGCGTGCCGTCGATACACTCGAAGAGGTCTACGGGGGCGTCCTCGACGGGGCCTGACAGCCTCCCCGCCGGTCTCTCATACTAACGGCTATAAGCCCATGAGCAATGTCGACCCCCCGCAGGGTCGACTATGCTCACGAAGTTATAGCCGTCAGTATCAGGTAGCTGTCATCCTGACGGCAGCGTGACTTCCTCGCCGTCGGCGAACACCGTCGGTTCTGTGAGGATGCCGTCGGAGTGGATGGGTGCCTCGACGTCGCCGCCGATGCCGTGGTCGTCGCCGATGGCCAGATGGACCGTCCCGCCGGCCTTCTCGTCGAGCAGGACCGACCCGACGAGGTCCTCGACAGCGACGTTGGCTCCGATGCCCAGCTCCGCCAGGTTGTACGCGTCCTCGCCGACCTCCTCGGCGGCCTCCTCGACCTCCGCGCGGAGCGCGTCGTCCGCGATGTGGGTCACCTGTCCGTCCTCGACGGTGAACTCGACGGTCCGATCGCCCTCCAGCCGGTCGTGGGGGCGCATCGTCCCGTCGACGACGACGGCCCCGTCGGCGGTCTCGGGGCTGACGAACACCTCGCCCGCGGGGAGGTTCGACATCTCCCCGGGTTCGTGGACGATGCCGGTGTCCTCGTGCCACTCCCGGCCGCCCGGCTCGACAGTGATGTCGGTCCCCTGGGGCGAGGTAACGCGGATCTCCTCGGCGTCGGCGACCTGGTCGAGGAGGCGGCCACACTCCTCGCGGATCTCCTCGTAGTCGGCGTCCAGCCCCATCAGGAAGACGCCGTCCGTGATGCCAGGGAGGGTGGCGACGCGCGCGCCAGCCTCGTTGGCCTCGGTTCGGGCGACCGTGTGACTCAGGCTCTTGGTCGTCGGCGCGAGGACGACGTCGGCCCCGGTCATCGCCGCGGCGACCGGTGCGGGGGGTTCCTCGCCGTGCTGATCGCCGGGCTGGTACCGCGCGAGGGCCGTCTCCTCGCTTGTCTCACACGCAACAGCGTACAGCGCTTCGGCGATGGCCTTTCGCTTGTCGTCGGTGACGATGCAGCAAGTCTCGTCGGACTTCAGCGCCATGCACTGCTCGACTGCCGTCTTCGCGGGTCCACGCAGAGAACTGTTCATGTGGGCGGGGAGGGACGGCGGCAGGATAGGTGTTACTCACTATCAGCCGGGAACGTCCGGCTGAGAGGTATCAAAAGTTACGTCGGCCGGTATAGTCGACCCCACGGGGGGTCGAAATCGGTCACGGGCTTATAGCCGTTAGTATCACCGCGGGTTGTGTCACTCGGTCCAGGCGGTCGCCACGTCGAGGGGGCCACAGCAGGCGACTCGCTTGCGTCGTCGGGGAGCAGCTCGATGCCACCGGGGCCGTGAGCGAACCGTTCCTGTCCGATCACAACCCATATTATCGGAGGTAGCGAACCACCGGGCAAATGCTCCAGGTAGGCATCAACGGCTACGGCACCATCGGCAAGCGCGTCGCCGACGCCGTCCGCGCACAGCCGGACATGGAGGTAGTCGGCGTCGCCAAAACCCGACCCAACTTCGAGGCACAGGGCGCCGTCGAGAAGGGCTACGACCTCTATGCGGCCGTCGAGGAGCGAAAGTGCCTCTTCGCGGAAGCCGGCATCGAGATCGCCGGTGACGTCGAGGAGCTCGTCGCGGGAAGCGACGTGGTCGTCGACGCCTGTCCCTCCGGGGTCGGCGCCGACAACGCGGAGATGTACCGCGAGCACGACACGCCCGCGCTCCTCCAGGGCGGCGAGGACGCCGGCGTCGTGGACAAAAGCTTCAACGCCCGGGCAAACTACGACGACGCCGAGAGCGGGGACCTCGTGCGGGTCGTCTCCTGTAACACGACCGGGCTCTCGCGGCTCGTGGCGCCCCTGCAGGAGGCCTACGGCATCGAGAAGGTCCGCGCGACGCTGGTCCGGCGGGGCGGGGACCCCGCCCAGAGCGGGCGCGGCCCGATCAATGACATCCTCCCCGATCCCGTCACCCTGCCCTCACACCACGGCCCGGACGTCAACACGATTTTCCCCGACCTCTCCATCGACACGCTCGGGCTGAAGGTGCCGGCGACGCTGATGCACACCCACAGCGTCAACGTCACACTCGAATCGGAGCCGACCGCCGAGGCGGTGCGGGATCTCCTGGAGAGCGAGCGCCGGACCTTCGTCATCCCCGAGTGGCTGGGGCTGGACGGCGCCGGGGCCATCAAGGAACTCGCACAGGATGCCGGCCGCCCGCGAGCGGACATCTGGGAGAACTGCATCTGGGGGGAGTCGATCACCGTCGAGGGCTCGGACCTCTATCTCTTCCAGGCCATCCACCAGGAGTCCGACGTGGTGCCCGAGAACGTCGACGCCATCCGCGCGATCACCGGAAGCGCCGGCAGGGCCGAGAGCATCCGGCGGACCGACGAGGCGCTGGGGCTCGACGAGGGGCTCGCGCCGACGCGGACGGCCTCGGAGGTCGCGGCGGACGGCGGCAAATGACGGTCTATCGACAATAAACGGCGGTACCGACGACAGAGAGGACAGAGGGTCGTGATACTAACGGCTATAAGCCCGTGAGCGATTTCGACCCCCCGTAGGGTCGAATACGCTCACGAAGTTATAGCCGTCAGTATGAGGAACCGGACAGCGTCCGGTGACGAACGACCCGGACGCAGCGGCAACTCCTCAGAATACTGGCGGGCGAAAATCCGCCAGAATTTTCGCCCGTCAGTATGTCGGGAGCGGTTCCGTCTCGATCGCCCGCAGGCACTTGACCGCCTCCGAGAGTGCGAGTTCCTCGTAGAGGATGTGTGGCCACAGCTCGTCTCCCTCGGAAAGTCTGTGGTTTTCCGCCGAGACCTCGCCGCTTGCCGGCGTCACTGCTTCGAGGTCCCGGAGCATCTCGAGGACGGCCTCCTCGCTGGCCGTCGTCGCAACGAACCGGACCTTCATCTCGTCGACCGTCGTCCCGCTGCAGGACAGCGATGTCGGGCGCGTCGAGTTCTCGATCCGCGGGTCGAGGTTGACCTTCGCCCAGACCCCGTCGATGCCACGGTAGGAACCGACCTCGACCGGCGAATCGAGCGCCTGTGTCAGCACCTTTCGGACGGTCTCCTCGGTCATGGATTCACTCCGGGATCCCCAGCTCGCCCGCTCGCTCGAGGACCTCGATGCCCGGGAGCGGCTCGCCGGTCAGCGCCCGGATGTACGCGCCGCCGGCGATGGAGACGTGCGAGAAGTCCGCCTCGCGGAGGCCGTACATCTCGATTGCCCGCGAGGTGTCGCCGCCACCGACCACAGAAAAGCAGTCACTGGCCCCAATGGCTTCGAGGATGTTCACCGTCCCGTCGCTGAAGCGTTCGTCCTCGAAGACCCCCAGCGCCCCCTTCACGAAGACGGCCGCGGAGTGGGCCGCGATATCGGCGTACCGCGAGCTGGTGTCCGCGCCGACGTCGAGGTAGTCGTGGTCCTTGTTCCTGACGTCGGCGACCGTCACCTCCGCGCGATCGCCGCTTTCGTCCTCGTAGGCAAGGTCGGTTGGGAAGACCAGATCGGAGGGGTGGGCCTCGATGAGGTGCTGGATGCGCTCGCGGTTGCGCTCGTACTGTTCGTCGTAGAGGTCCATGTCGCCGATGTCACGCCCGACGTCGTAGCCGACCGCGCGCAAGAAGAGTTCGCCGGCGATCCCCCCCAGAAGGAAGTTGTCCACCTTGTCCTCGAGGGCGGTCATCACGCCGATGACGTCTGTGGCCTTCTTGCCGCCGGCGACCATCGTCACCTCGCCGTCGAACTCCCGATTCGCGATGGCGGAGTTCGCCTCGTACTCGGCGACCATCACGCGGCCGGCATACGAGTCCATGACGAGCGGGAAGCCGACGAGGGAGGCGTGCTTGCGGTGGGCCGCCGAGTAAGCGTCGTTGACGTAGGCGTCGAACTCCGGCGCGAGCGTCCGTACGAGGGCGCTTCTGGCGTGGTCCTCGGGCTCTCTCTCGGGGAGTTCCTCGTCGGTCATGCGGACGTTCTCAAGCAGAAGCACCTCGCCGGCATCGAGGCCACGTATGGCGTCGAGCGCGTCCGCACCGCACGTATCGGGGACGAAGTCGACGGGCTGGTTGACGTGTTCGGCGAGAATGTTCGCGTGTTGTTCGAGGGACACGAACGTGTTGCGGCCCGGCCGGCCCTGGTGGGCCAGAACCGCAACCCTGTGGTCATCTTCGACGAGATCGCGGATAGTGCGGGCGTGACGGGAGAACCGGCGGTTGTCACGCACGCGGCCGTCCGAGACGGGTGAGTTGAGATCCACGCGCACGACGACCCGTTGACCGTCCCCGAGGTCGTCGAGGGTCTTGTAACTCATTGGATGGGTGTGTGGCGACCAGCTACTAGTACTCCGCGATGTTCGATCGGATCAGGCGCCGCCTGGGCCGTTTGGCCGAAGGCTTTTGGGTGGCTTGGTCTTACGTCAGGGTATGAGAGACGACGACCGTGACGAGCCCTTCGATGAGTTCTTCGAGGAGATCGAACGGATGATGAACGAGATGATGAGCGGAGACGCGGATTTCAGGTTCGAACACGGCGGCGACACCTCCGGGGGCGGTGGCGGGGGCAGTGGCTCGGACGTCCACCTCGATATCCACGAGACCGACGAATCCATCCGGGTCGTCGCGGACATCCCCGGCGTCGAGAAGGAGAACATCGACCTCCAGTGCGACGGGACGACTCTCTACATCGACGCCAGCGGCGGCGGCCGGGAGTACCGCGAGCGGATCGACCTGCCGGCACGCGTCGACGAACACTCCGCGGACGCCACCTACAACAACGGCGTCCTCGAGGTCGCCTTCGACCGGACCGGTGATTCGACCAGCATCGACATCTGAGCCGCGCCCCTCCCCGTCGCGTAGCGCCCGCCCCCGATCCCGGTTCGTCACCTCTCGGCAGTCCGCCGGATCAGCGCGGCCAGGTCGTCGTAGAAGCCGTCCTCGTACTTGGTCGCGGTGTCGATGGTCGGCCTGGCGTTGGTCTCGTTGACGACGGCCCGATCGCCCGTCACGAGCAGATCGACGCCCAGAAAGGGGACCTCCATTGCGGCGGCGGCATCCTCGGCGAGGGCCCGCAGGTTGTCGGGCAGATCCACGCCGGTCGCCTCGGCGCCGCGGTGGACGTTGTGTTTCCACTGGCCCGCCTCCAGCGCCTCGTCGGGCAGACGGCGCTCGACGGCCCCGACGTACTCCCCCTCTATGAGCATCGCGCGGTAGTCCCGCGCTTCGAGGAGATACTCCTGGACGAGAAAGGAGTGATCGCCGGTCGCACGGTAGTCGTGGACCAGATCGAGGTAGTCACAGATTCCCAGGAAGGAATCGAGGTCGCCCGCCTTCGCGACCCCGATCCCGCGGGTAACGGCGTTGGGCTTGACCACGACTGGCGGGTCGAAACGCTCGAATGCAGCGGCGAGGTCACCCTCGTCGACGGGATCGGAGACGACGACAGTCTCGGGGGTGGGCAGCCCCACACGCGAGAGTCGCGCGAGCGCCTCGCCCTTGTGACGCGAGCGGAGGATCGCCTCGCGTCCGTTCACCCACGGGACTCCGAGCAGTTCACTCGCGACGCCCCCCTCTGCGAGCCGGGGCGGGAAGACGAAGCCGGCGTCGAAGTCGCCGAGGTCCGAATCAAGCGGTATTGTCCGCTCGGCGGTCCGGACGTACTCGGCGTCGATGCCCCGCTCTTCGAGGGGCGCTTGCATCCGGTGGTAGGTCTCAGCGTCCGTCGCCACCGCGAGCCGGAGCATGCCGGACTGGTTCGACTGGAGGCGCAAAAGAGTTGGTACCCGTCCCGCAATCGATCGGTTCCGCCACTACGCACCTCTAGGAACAATTAATCGAGCGAAAAATAGTTACGGGAACCAGGCAAATCAGTACTGCCATCGACACTGTGGCAACTGAAAGCGCCGGGCCGGTGTGTGGCGTCGCCCCCGAATGGGTTCACGTACACACGGCCGGCACGGACGACCGTGTGACCGTTGCCCAGTTCGGCATCGTGTGGGCCGTGCAACACGCCGTCGGGAACTTCACGCCGACCCCATTTACCGCGCCCGAACAGATAGATGGCCATCTGACCCAGTCCACGGCAGTCTACCAGACCGGCGCCGTCGCGTACTATCTCCTCTGTGAGTCGCCGCCCCTCTCCGGGGAAGGCGACGTCGAACCGGCGATCAGAGCCGGCGAGGTCCAGCCGGCGCGTCCGGTCGATCCCGTTTCCACCGGCGCTGGCACCGTCATCGACCGGTCTCTCAAGGCCGCGCCAGCGGCTCGCTACGACTCGGTCGAGGCCTTTGCTCGGGCCCTCCGGAGCGCCCTGTCGTAGGGCCCCGTCGACCGCCGAGGGCAAGCCTCGAACGAGAAGGTCAGAACAGCCCTGCGATGAACCCGAGGCCCATGATGATGAGGACCCCCGCAGAGAAAATCGGGAGATACGGCGTATACTGTCTGACCCGCTCCTCGTGGTTGTGGTACCCCGCGATCAACAGCATGGTCAACCCGACGATTCCGGCGA
>JAZKRS010000045.1:0-24065 GCA_036626435.1 Haloarculaceae archaeon
CCCGAACCGGAGCGAGGCGATCCGGTCGGCCGTCCGCGAGATGCTCGCCGAGCAGGACGCGGGCAAGGAACGGCCCTCTGAGAAGAGAAAGCGCCGCAAACAGCGCACGTGGGCGAAGGTGTAACGATGCAGGACATCGTCAACGAAGCCCTCGAGCGCGACGAACAGGAACAACAGCAGATGGAAGACGTCGAAGGCTTCGGCGATCCGCGGATCGTCATCGTCGGCGCCGGCGGCGCGGGCAACAACACCGTCAACCGGCTGTACAACATCGGTGTCGACGGGGCCGAGACCATCGCAATCAACACCGACAAGCAGCACCTCAAGATGATCGAGGCCGACACCAAGATCCTCGTCGGCAAGTCCCTGACCAACGGGCTCGGCGCGGGCGGCGACCCCTCGATGGGCGAGCGCGCGACCGAGATGGCCCAGGGCACGATCAAGGAGGTACTCGGCGACGCGGACCTTGTCTTCGTGACCGCCGGCATGGGCGGCGGGACCGGCACAGGGGCGGCTCCCGTCATCTCGAAGATCGCCAAAGAACAGGGCGCCATCGTCGTGGGCATGGTCTCGACGCCGTTCAACGTCGAGCGCGCGCGCACGGTCAAGGCCGAGGAGGGGCTCGAACGGCTCCGCGAGGAGGCTGACTCCATCATCGTGCTGGACAACAACCGCCTGCTCGATTACGTCCCGAACCTGCCAATCGGCAAGGCCTTCTCGGTGATGGACCAGATCATCGCCGAGACGGTCAAGGGCATCTCCGAGACCATCACCCAGCCCTCGCTCATCAACCTGGACTACGCCGACATGACCTCGATCATGAACCAGGGCGGGGTCGCGGTCATGCTGGTCGGCGAGACCCAGGACAAGAACAAGACGGAGGAGGTGGTCAAGGACGCGATGAACCACCCGCTTCTGGACGTCGACTACCGCGGCGCCAGCGGCGGGCTGGTCCACATCACCGGCGGCCCGGACCTCACGCTGAAGGAGGCCGAGGGCATCGCCCAGAACATCACCGACCGCCTGGAGGCGTCCGCGAACGTCATCTGGGGGGCCCGCATCCAGGAGGAGTACAAGGGCAAGGTCCGGGTCATGGCGATCATGACCGGCGTCCAGAGCGCCCAGGTGCTCGGTCCGACCACCCAGAAGCAGGCCAACAAGTCCCGCCAGGCCATCGAGGGCGTCGGGGACGAGTCATTCGACGCCGCGACCAACTTCCAGGACGGCCAGGAGTTCGGCGAGACCGACGGCGGCAGGGAGCACATCGAACAGAAGAACGGACTGGACGTCGTCCGGACGGACTGACCGGTCGACAGCAACCCACGTCGCACTTTTTTGGGGCGTCGCCGACGACACGCGCTACGCGAGGGCTTCGAGCAGACTGCACTTCCGGCAGACGCCCCCGCGCGTCGGCCCGCCACACCGCTCGCACTCCTCGAAGTCGTCCCCCTCCTCACCGCGGTGTTCGGCTGCGGCGAGCCCGGCGAGTTCCTCGTAGCCGGCCATGATCGAGTGGCGCGTCCCCGGGTGCCGTTCTTCCAGTTCGTACAGCAGGTCCTGGATCTCCCCGCGGTAGGCTTCCTCGGCGTGGGGGCACTCGGTGATGTGTGCGGGGAGGTCCTGCAGGTGCGCATAGAGGGCAACCTCCTTTTCTGGGACGTCACGGAGCGGCTTCGCGCGCGGGACGAACGTCTCACTCTCGCCCCGGGTTCGGCCCTGGGCCGCCCCTTCGAAACTGCCGAGGCTGGCGTCGAAGTGTTTTGCAATCTGCGTGATATCACCCTCCAGAAAATTCATCAGTGCCGTCTCGGCTTCGTCATCGAGATTGTGACCAGTCAGTAACTTGTCAGCACCGAACTCGGTCGCGTATCGTGACAGGGTGTCCCGCCGGAACACCCCACAGTACGCGCAAGCTGACATGTTCTCCGGGTCGTCCTCGACGACATCGTCCATGCGGACGTCGAACTCCTCCTCGTAGGTGACGACCTCGTGGCGGACGCCGAGGTCGGCGGTCAGGTCGCGACAGGCCGCGAGGCTCTCGTCGCGGTAGCCCTCGATGCCCTCGTGGACCGAGAGCGCGAGGAGTTCGACGCGGGGGTCCGCGGCGAAGGTGTCGTGGAGGATCTTCGTGAGGACGACGCTGTCCTTCCCGCCGGAGAGGCCGATCACCCAGGTCTCGGGGTCGGCGGGTGTGGCGTCGTCGGGCAGGAGATTGTCCTCGCGGATCCGCCGACGGACCCGCTTCTCGACGGAGGCACAGAAGTGCTCCTCGCACATGTGCAGACCGGAGTAGGCGGCGTGCATCACCGCCTCCCGGTTGCACTTGTCGCAGTCCATCGACGGCCTGTTGTCGGTCCCGGCGGTTGACCCTTTCGCTACCGTTTTGTCCGGCAAGCGCGTAGGCGGCGTCGATGACCGACTGGGCCCGCGAGCGCGCGATCGACCGCGTCGAGCGCCTCGTCGAGACCGTCGAGGCGGAGCAGATGCCGGTCCCCGTCCGCGAGGTGTGGGTGTTCGGCGACGTGGCGCTCGGGCTCGACCCCGTCGAGCGGATCGACGTCTACCTCACCAAAGACCTCCTCTTTCACGGCGAGGAGAGCCGGGAGGCCGAGTTCGTCGACTCTCACGGGATCGAGGGGGTCGGCAAGACCGTCCGCGCGGAGTGGGCCGACGAACACCCGGAGTACCTGCGCGCGAACGCGAACGGCCACGCAGCGCCCGAGAAGTGCCTCGCCGCCCACCTGCTGGGCGAGGGCGAGCCGGTCCACCTGGAGGTGTGCAACGCGAGCTTCGAGGACAACGTCACCCAGCGCCTCGAAGGCGCGATGGCCCGCGAGAACTACACCCAGATCCTGGACCCGCGCGGGGTCTGTCTGTGGCTGGACGGTCAGCGCGCCGAGGACGCCTTCGAGAAGTTGCGAGCCGGCGAGTACGTCTTCCCGACGCTCGCAGGTGCCCTGGAGATGCTCGGCGCCGACGACGCGGAAGCTGTGGCCGCCGCCGAGGCCGTCGAAGGCTTCCGCGAGGAGCAGGACGGCGTGACGGTCCGGGGCGACGTCGTCTAGCCTTCAGTATCAACCGTCAGTTGATTCGCGTCGGTCGGGCACCGTGATACGGACGGCAGTGCCCGCCCCCGTCTCGAACGACAGCTCCCCGTTGAGTTTATCGACGCTCCATCTGAGTTGCCACAGACCGAGCCCTCTCCCGTGCTGGAGATTCCGTTCTGTTCCGGCTTCGATCGGGATCAACTCTTCCTCCGGGATACCGGGCCCATCGTCCTCAATGGTGATGACGCACCCGTCCGGACTGTCCTCGATCGCGACCGTTACGGCCGACGCTGCGTGCTCGAACGCATTTTCGAGCGCGGCTTCGACCGCCATGGTTGCTGTTTCTTTGGTTGCCCTCAGGCGTGTCTCTCCCGATAACTCGGTCGTCACCGCCACGTCGCTTTGCTCTGGCTCCATCGCCTCGACAGTCTCACGCAGCAGCTCAGAAATGTTGATCTCGGTCGGTGTCCCCTCCTTCGACATGATCCGGTCGATCTTCCGTGCACGCCTGCCGATCGCGGCCAGTTCGTCGACCGCGTCGATAATCCGGTCGGCGTGATCGTCCGCTGTTTGTTCTGCCAGCACTTCGGCGTGGCTTCTGATCACGTCGAGTTGGTTGCGAAGATTGTGACGCAGGATCCGGTTGAACACCTCCAGGCGCTGTTCGCGGCGCTTGCGCTCCGTGATGTCGCGGTCGATCGAAACAGTTCGCTGCTCGCCGCCGATGACCACCGGGGCGACCTTGACTTCCATCCAGATGCGTTCGCCATTTCTGGTTTCGCCTTGCCACTCCAGCATCTCCGGCTGGCCGGTCTCTGCGACTCGCTGGTGGATCTCGCGGCCCCGCTGTTCGGTGTATCCCTCCTCCGTGACACTGAGCCCGGACAGGCCCTGCTCGCGAACCGCGTCGATGCTCTCGTAGCCGAACATGTCGAGATAGGCCTCGTTTACGTCAACCGCCTCCATCTTGTCCGGGTCGTAGACGATGATCGCGTCCTGGACACCGTTGAAGATCTGTTCGAACTCCCGCTCGCGACGCTTGCGCTCGGTTATGTCCCGCACGCTCGCGAGCACACGCTCCTCGCCGTGGAGTTCGACGAGCGAGAGGTGCACTTCGACCGGATACGTGTGGCCGTTTTTGTGTTGCTCTCGCCACTCGAACAGCTGTGTCCCGTCGTCGCGCACACGTTGGATCAGCTGTTTCGCCCGTTCGTAGGAGTGTTCCCAGTCGTCGGCCGTGACGGTATCGACTGTCTCGCCGACGAGTTCGTCACGGCTGTAGCCCGTCATCTCGCAGAGCTGCTCGTTGACGTCCAGCATCTCGCCGGTGTCCGGCTCGTGAACGACCAGCCCGTCAGAGACGTTCTCGAACACCTCCCGGTAGGGCCGCTCCGCGCGGGTGGGGTCGGTCGGTGCCGAGGGCTCGGGGGCCTCGCTTGCGATCCGTTCGACGACCAGTTCGTACTGCGCTGTCTCGGTCGTCCGTGGGAAGACATCCGTCGCGCCCGCCTCGATTGCGTCAGCGATTGTCTCTCCGCTCTCCGCTGGATCGGTCAGGACGACGACCGGGAGGTCCTGTTGGTCAGTGAGCCGATCGACAACGGCCACTGGCTCCGCTATGGTGTCGTCGACGACAACCCCGTCGACGTCGTCGGTCACGCCCTGTGTGAGCGTGCCAGTGGCTGGTTGGATATATTCAGCGCTGGCGGTTGCTTTCGCTTCTTCGAGCGTGTCGGCGACCGCCCTGCCAAATGACTGGTCCCCAGCCGCCACCAGCAGGTTGACCCCCCCATGGGGTTCGCTCATACAATCACGTCCGGGTATTGTGGTGTCCGTGTGTTAATATTTCGGAGGACCAACTGTCACGCGAACGCGATGTCCTCGCGGGTCGTCACCTCGCCGAACAGCCAGTCGGCGTGATCGAGCGCGTACTCGCGGTGACCTTCCTCGATGTAGCCGACGGCGTCCTCGACGAGGACCGGCCGGTAGTCGCGCAGTCCGGCGCTGCCCGCGGTGTGCAGGACACAGACGTTCGCCAGCGTCCCGCAAAACAGGAGGTCGTCGATGTTGCGGGCCGAGAGCCACCCGTCGAGTTCGGTCCCCTGGAAGGCGTCGTAGGTGTGTTTCTCGACGACGTGGTCGCCGTCGCGGACCTCCAGCCCCTCGACGATCTCGGCTTCCCAGGACCCTTCGAGGACGTGTTCGCCCCAGCGCTCGAACTCGTCGTAGTAGTGAGCGTCCTCGAACTGGCCTTCCGGATGGACGTCCCGCGTATACACGATCCTGGCGCCCGCGTCGCGTGCGCGCTCGACGAGGCCCCCGATCGGTTCGACGACCTCCTCGCTGGGCGGGGCATAGAGACCCCCGTCGGGGTGACAGAAGCCGTTTTGCATGTCGACGACCACGACTGCGGTCGAATCTGGGTCGAACTGCATAGGTTCGAATACGGAATAGATGGCAAACAATCTTGCTGAAGAAATTTGTCGTTCAGTCCGCCGGAGCACGGTATCGGAGGCAGACGACTTTTGACCGCGGAGTCCCAGGAAGTGATATGCGCCGCATCGCTCTGGTGGTCGCCCTCTGTGTCCTCCTTTCGGGGTGTGTGACCCCGTTCGCCGGGGCCGGCGAGGACGAGACGACCCCGGACGTGGAAGCACCCGAGGAGACCGAGACGACGCCGGTCGTCCACGAGGACCGACCGGATCCCGAGTCCGACGGGCTGGGATGGGAGGACGGGTACTGGCACGACGATCCCATCCCCGTCAACGCCACCGACGGCCTCAACGAGAGCGAGCGCGAGGCCGTCATCGCCCGGGCAATGGCACGCGTCGAAGTCGTCAGGGACATGGAATTCGGGGATCCCGTCAACGTCAGCGTCGTGAACCGGTCGAGTTACAGCCAGGAGTTCGGCGACGGCGAGACGGGCGAGGCACTCAGGACATTCGACAACGCGAAGTTCGAGGCGCTGTACCTCATCGGGAACGACGAGGACTCCATCGAAACCCAGAACAGGAACCGCAACCAGACAGTCGCCGGCTTCTACAGCCCCGCCCGGGAGGCGATCGTCGTCGTCTCGGACTCCAAGTCCCCGAACCTGGACGGCGAGCGGACGCTCGCACACGAGCTGGTCCATGCCCTCCAGGACCAGCACTTCGACCTCAACACTTCCGAGACCCCCCGGACGCGGGACGCATACAACGGCCGGAACGGGCTCGTCGAAGGTGACGCCCGGGCCGTCGAACTGGAGTACATGGACCGCTGTGAGACGAACTGGTCGTGTCTGCCCGAACAACCGGCGACGGGCGGTGCAGGTGACGACGGCGAACCCTCCATCCATCTCGGCGTGTACGTCCTCTCGTATTTCCCGTACGGTGACGGGGTCGGATACGTCTCCCACCTGCGAGATGGGAGCGACTGGAGCGCCGTCAACGACGCCTTCGACGACCCGCCGTCGACCAGCGCGGCCGTCATCGACCCGGAACGGTATGGCAGCTTCGAGCCCGAAGCGGTCGACCTGGACGACCGGGCCCGGGGCGGCTGGGAGCGGGTCCGCCCCGACAGCCGTCCCGACCACGCCGTCCTCGGCCAGTCGGGGCTGACAGCCATGTTCGCGTATACGCTCTACGACGAGTACAACCAGAGCGCGGTCGTCGAGCCGGGCGAGTTCCTCAACCAGGACCTCGCGGGGGTCAACGAGACCGACCCCTTCAACTACGCTCTCGAGACGACGCGGGGCTGGCAGGGTGACCGGATGCACGTCTACGAACGAGACGGCGAGCGAGCCTACGTCTGGCGGCTGACCTGGGAGTCGCCGTCCGACGCCGAGCGATTCGCCGACGGCTACCGCGACCTGCTGGCCCACTGGGGTGGCGAGGCCGCGGGCGATGGCGTCTGGATCGTCTCCGAGGACAGCCCGTTCGACGGCGCCGTCTCCCTCGACGTCGAGGGCGACACCGTCACCATCGTCGGCGCGCCCGGGGAGAGCGCACTCGGTGACGTCCGCCCGGGAGCCGGATGAAGCGAGCGCTTTTCTGTGTGCTGGTGGTGGTGATCGCGGGGTGTGCCGTCCCCGCAGCCACGCCCGACAACTCCGAGCCCGGTACTGACAGGCTCGGGTGGGAGAACGGCTACTGGCACGACGACGACATCGCTGTCGACGCGACGGATGGCCTCAACGAGAGCGAGCGTGAGGCAGTCATCTCCCGGGCGATGGCCCGGGTCGAACACGTGCGTGATCTGGAGTTCGAGGACCCCGTCGAGTTGCGGGTCATCTCCCGTGAGGAGTACCGCCAGAGCCGCACCGGCGGATCCGGAGAGACCCACGCGAAGTGGAACAATCAGGTCTGGGAGGCGCTGTTCCTCGTCGGCGAGGACACCTCCGTCGACGACGCGTTCAACAGCACGCTCGGGAACGCGGTGCTGGGCTACTACAGGCCGGGGACGAACGAGATCGTCGTCGTCAGCGACGGGGAGCCAGTCGTCGACCGGGGGACGCTCGTCCACGAACTGGTCCACGCCCTCCAGGACCAGCAGTTCGGCCTCGACGACACCCCCGACACGCAGGACCGTCAACTGGCACGCAACGGCGTCGTCGAGGGCGAGGCGAACCTGATCGAGGCCCGCTACGAGCGGCGGTGTGAGGGTGAGTGGGACTGCGTCGAGATGGGAGCCGGCTCTGGCGGAGGAGGGGGCGGCGATGCGAACCGCGGCGTCCTCCTCGTGATCCTCGCGCCGTACACGGCGGGCCAGGACTTCGTGACCGCCATCGAGCGCCGTGGCGGCTGGGCGGCCGTCAACAAACTCCACCGGGCGTTCCCGGCGAGCTCGGCACAGATCGCCCACCCGGAACAGTACCCCGACGTGACGCCGGTCGACGTCAGCGTCCCCGACCGGTCGGGCGGCCAGTGGGAGCGGTTCGACCACGAGCCCGTCGCCGACACGGTCGGGCAGGCCTCCATCCACGCTACGTTCGTCCACAACAACGTCCGTGCAGGGAGCGTCGGGCGGTACAGCTACGACCACCCGGCAGCCGAGGGGTGGGCTGGCGACTCGCTCGTCCCCTACCGGAACGGCGACCGGTACGGCTACGTCTGGGAGACGGCCTGGGAGACCGAGGGCCAGGCCCGCCAGTTCGCAGAGGCCTACCGCGAACTGCTCGAATCGCAGGGCGGACAGTTTCGGGGTGGTGGCGTCGCCGTCGTTCCCGAGGACAGCCCCTTCGGCGACGCCTTCCGGGTGACGCAGGACGGTCGGCGCGTCCGGATCGTCAACGGGCCGACCGTCGACTCGCTGTCCGGGATTCACGGGTCCTGATGCAGACGAAACGTCTCCACAGGCCAGTTCTGAAAATGAAATCTTTTCAACTGCGGCGGGCGAACGGCGGGATATGGCAGAGTTTGATATCGTGTCGCCGGAGGCTATCGCGGCGGGGGACGCGACAGACGCCTACTTCGACCGGACGATGGAGACGCTCGAACACGCGGGGAAGAACCCCCACGTGGTCGCCGAGGTCACGCGGGACCAGTTCCCGACGGGCGAGTGGGATGTCTTCGCGGGCGCCAAAGACGCCGCACAGCTTCTCGAGGGGCTGGACGTCGACGTCGACGCCCTGGAGGAGGGGCGGCTGTTCGACGGCGGACCGGTCCTCCGGATCGAGGGGCCCTACAGGGAGTTTTGTCGGCTGGAGACGGCGCTGCTGGGCTTTCTCTCGCACCCGACGGGCGTGGCGACACGGGCACTCGAGGCACGCGTGGCCGACCCGGACTCACTGATGTTGAGTTTCGGAACCCGCCACGTCCACCCCTCGATCGCGGCGATGATCGAGCGGTCGGCGCTGATCGGCGGGATGGACGGCATCTCCCACGTCGCCGCCGGCGAGGTCATCGGCCGCGAGGCTGGCGGGACGATGCCCCACGCGCTGGTCATCTGCTTTGGCCGTGACAACCAGGCAGCGGCCTGGCAGGCCTTCGACGAGGCTGTCGCCGAGGACGTCCCACGGGTGGCGCTGTGTGACACGTACGACGACGAGGTCGAGGAGACGATACTGGCAGCGGAGGCCGTCGAGGATCTGGACAGCGTCCGCATCGATACGACTTCCTCGCGGCGGGGTGACTTCCGGCACATTCTCCGGGAGATACGCTGGAAGCTGGACGCCCGCGGACACGAGGACGTGGGCATCTTCGCGAGCGGCGGCATCGGCCCCGACTCGATCCGCGAGTTGCGGGACGTGGCCGACGGCTTCGGGGTGGGCAGCTACGTCAGCAACGCCGATCCCGTCGACTTCGCGCTGGACATCGTCGAACTCGAGGGCGAGCCGGCGGCAAAGCGGGGCAAGCTCGGAGGCAAGAAGCAGGCCTACCGGACGCCCGACGGCGCCCACCACGTCGGACTGGCCGACCGCGAGGGACCCGAGGGGGGCGATTCGCTCCTGGTGCCGCTGGTCCGGGACGGCGAGATCGTCCGGGAGTTCGACGTCGACGCCGCCGCCGAGCGGGCCGCCGTCGAGGCGGAGACGGTCGGCTTCGGTCAGCGCAAGAGCCGGTAGACCCCGCCCAGGGTACCGCCCCAGACCAGGTGGCCGAGCACGCCCACGGGAAAGATCCGCGGCAGAGGGGCCGCGACGCCGACGGCGTTGAGCCACAGCGGCATCACGAATCCCGCGGCGATCACCGAGAGGGCGAGCCCGAACGCGACGGCTGCACCGACGGTCGTCGAGACGGAGTCCAGCCGGTCCCGGAGGGAGGGGCGCCGGAGCGCGGCCGCAAAGAGGACCCCGAACACGACGCTGTGGAACAGGTGCGTGATCCAGCCGACGGTCGCGCTCGGGACCCCGTACAGCGAGCCGATGACCGGGATGGTGTTCGCGAACGTCTGGAACACGACGCCCATAGCGACGCCGGCAGCCAGTGCAGCGACGGTCACGTCCCGGAGCGCGGCGGGTTCGAGGCCGTGTTGTCTGCTCTGTGTCCCGTCCGCTCGGACCCGGGGCAGGGTGACGGTCACCTGCGTCTCGCCGTCGGTGACGTCGACCGTCACGTCGCCGCCGTACTGATCGACCAGAAAGGAGACGATGGGGTAGCCGAAGCCGATCGTCGGGTCGTCGTACTCCGAGATGGCCCCCCCGGACAGCACCGCAATCTGTTTGTCCGTGGGCGGATCGCCGTCGTCTGTCACGGTCACGCGTGCGGCCGTGCCGTTCGCGTCCGCCGAGGCCCGGATGTGTGGCGCCCCGTCGGGGTGGCGGTCGACCGCGATCGCAGACAACTGTTCGAAGATGGTCCCCAGGCGGTTGTTCGCGCGGACGCGGACCGGCTTGTCGATTACGATATCCGTCTCGATGGTCGCGTCCGGGAACCGCTCTGTGGCGGCCGCGATCCCCTCACGGAGGGCCGGTTCGAGCACGGTGGGTTCGAGGGCGGTCGCGTCGCCGTTTCCGGAGGGGACGAGGAAGCCGACGTCTTCGACGGCGTCGTGGATGCGCTGGGCCCCGCGACGGATCGCACCAAGGCTCTCGCTGTCGGACACGTCGGCGTTCTCTACCAGGTCGACTCGCCCGAGGATGGCAGTGACGGCGTTTATCACCTCGTCGCGGAGGATGCGGTCGAGGACGACCGCCTGCTTCGACTGACGGGCGAGGACGCGGCGCTGGCGGCGGTTTCTCGCCGACTGGACGCCGATGAGCGCCCCGCCGACGGCACCGCCGATGAGCGTGTTGGCGACGAGTGTACTCGACTGCGCCGGCATCCCGAGTGCGCTCCCGCTGAGCATCGGGTTCAAAACTGAGAGCCCCGCGACGAGCCCCATCCCGGCCGTTCCGAGGACCGTCCACAGCGCGACGGTGTTGACGTACCACGGCTCGAAGGTGCTGACCGCGAGGCTGACCCCGAAGGCTGCGAGCCCAAGCCCGAGAACCAGCGGGAACAGCCCCGTCGTCAGAAACGCTGCCAGCGAGGCGCCGGGATCGGCCACGACGAGCAGCGTCACCCGCGTGAGCGCGAACGCCGCGACGGCGACGACCAGACCACCGACTTTCACCTGCTGTTCGCGCCCGGCGGATGGGTCCATCAGTTGCAGTTCGCTCGGGGGGACCGTTAATGTGGGGAAACCTGACTCCCAGCCCGGACAACCGCGTTCCGTTTACCGGCGCCGTGGCTCCGGAGTCTCGAGGCTGAGGGGAGTAAGCCCCCTTCTGTTCGGCCCGGCATTCAGCTGAGCGTCCGAACCGTCGTCCGGGCTACCTATCGGTCCGGACTTGCACCGGCGAGGATTCGCCGTTCCATCCGTTCTCCGCCCGTGTGCTCGCGGCGGGTGCCGCTCGCGTCGAGGTGACCGAGTCACCTCGTTGCCCTCGGTGGGTTAGCTTCCCGGCCCTTTGTCGGCGAGTGCCTTTCTCGGGCGCGGGGTCGCACACCTCATCGGTCGGGGGGAGGGGTCTCGTTTCTGTTCCAGCGCCGGCGGTCTCCCGCCCCGGGCTTGCGCCCGGTCGCCTGCCCGGACGGTGGGGGGACTTTCCTCATGTCCCTACCGCGCCGTACGGCGCGAGCCGGGACACGGGGGCCGGGCTCCCTCTGCCATTCGGCGGTAGACGGCGAGTGACCCTAAGCCGTTCGGTCACGCCCCAGCCCACGGTCGCATCGCCACTTGCCGATTCTCACTGGTGGGTTTTTGTCCGGCCCGGACCACCGCCACGCACGTATGACGCCCTCGGAAGAGACGCCGGAACCGGAACCCGACCCGCTTGACTCGTTTCGGCAGCTGGTCGCGCTCCCCCGGGACGTGTTCGTTCTCTCGGCGGCGATGTTCGCGTTCAGCCTCGGCTTCCAGATGACCAGCCGCTATCTGCCACGCTACATGGCCGTCCTCGGTGCGTCGAATGTGGTCATCGGCCTCTACGGGACGGCCGGGAACATTATCGGCGCCGTCTACCCCTACCCCGGCGGCGCCTTCTCAGATCGTGTCGGCTCGCGGTACGCGCTGACGCTTTTCGGTGCGCTCTCGACGC
The DNA here is from genome assembly GCA_036626435.1 of Haloarculaceae archaeon. Classification (GTDB taxonomy): domain Archaea; phylum Halobacteriota; class Halobacteria; order Halobacteriales; family Haloarculaceae; genus SW-9-67-25. The sequence goes on from JAZKRS010000045.1 coordinate 12,049, forward strand.
TTGGCTTTCTCGTCTGGCTCGTCGCACCCCTCGTCGGGACGGTCGACGTCGTCGGCCTCGTCCTCGAACCCTGGGTGTGGATCTTCGTCGGCCTCCTCCTCGCGCAGGCCTGGAAGTCCTTCGGTCTGGGCGCCACCTTCGCCGTCGTGAAACAGAGCGTCCCCGACGCCCGCCTCGCGCGTGGCTTTGCCAGTACCGAGACGTTCCGGCGGACCGCCTTCCTGCTCGGCCCGCTGGCGGCAGCCGGCCTGCTCTTTTTTGCGGGTGGGGAGATCCTCCCTGGCTTCCTGTACGTCCTCGCCGTGGCCGTCGCCTTCGGGGCCCTCGCGACCGCCACACAGCACTTCCTCTACGACGCCAGCGAGGACACCATCGGCTCGTCGTTTGGGGGGGTCCGCCAGGTCCTCCGGGACCTCCGGAACCTCCCGCCCGAACTTCGACCGCTGCTCGTGGGCGACACGCTCGTGCGTTTTGCGAACGGGATGGTCTACGTCTTCTTCGTGATCGTCGTCACCGAGTTCCTCGCAGTCGACGTGACCCTGTTCGGCCTGTACCTGAGTCCCGACGTCTTCTTCGGCGTCCTGCTCGCAATCGAGATGGTCGTCGCCCTCCTCTCGATGTACCCCGTGGCACGGCTGGCCGAGCGTCTGGGCCTCAAGCCGGTCGTCGCCGTCGGCTTCGCCGTCTACGCCGTCTTTCCCCTCTTGCTCATCTCCGCGCCCCCCGACCCGCTGATCGTCGCCGCTCTCTTTGCGTTCTCGGGCCTTCGCTTCGCCGGCCTGCCCGCCCACAAGGCGCTCATCGTCGGCCCCGCAAAGCGGGACGCCGGCGGCCGCGTGACCGGCTCCTACTACCTGATCCGGAACCTCGTCGTCATCCCGAGCGCGGCACTGGGAGGCTGGCTCTACGACAGCGAGCGCCTGGTCGTCCCCCTCGACGTCTTTGGGCTGGATCCGGTCTCGGTGGCTGCCGGCCCCGAGTCCGCGTTCGTCCTTGCCGCCGCCGTCGGCGTTGCCGGGACCGGCTACTTCCTCGTCTTCGGCCGGGAGTTCGATGCGTACGCCTGACGGGGCGACCAGGGGGGCTATCCGGCCGAGTCGGCGTCTGCCGTCAGGACGGCCGGGGGGCCGCCGGCCGCCTCGTAGGCGTCGAGGTAGTCGGTGACCGTCCACGTCTCGTCGCCGTCGGTGCAGGGGTAGACACCCCGGAGGCCGTCGTCGTAGACGGCGAGACACATCATCGGCAGTGTCAGCACCTCCTCGGACCGGCCGATGAGGGAGGTGACGGTCCGCCGGTCGAACGCGGGTGTGATACTCACGCCAGCCTCCTCGGCCCACGCCTGGAACTGCTCGTAGGTCTCGATGACCTGCGTGTGCCGGGTGTGCTCCGAGACCACGACCTCGTTCGGCCAGGTTTCGATCCTGAATGCGTCGATGGAGTCCGCCGCCGAGAGCGACCCCAGCCGGTCGACGATCTCCGTTCGCGGCCCACAGACGGGACGGCGCGTCCACAGGACCATCCGGACTCCCTCGCCGTCGGCGTCCTCCTGTGTTTCCGTCTCGTCTCTCTCGTCGTTTTGTTTGTTTATTTCTTTGGACATTACTCGTGTGTTTATGCAGTTCCTGGAGCTAAAGGCTCAAATACCTTTGGCGAACTGCGAAAATTGTCGATAATTAGTTTAGAAAAGCACCTGAGGATAACCAAAGCCGGGCCCGTACGATTCTGAACTCATTCCACCTCAGCGTTCACCCTGCTCTTTGGTGTGGGAACCGTTCTGCTGCACCGGTTCGTATCAGCTCGGTCGAAAAAGATTTTTCTCCTCGGTGTGTGAAAGTTTGTCACAATTCGTGAGGGTAACACTTCATGGGCGAACCATCGAGACGGTCCGAACGAACCGATGACGGGGTGAGCCGACGCTTGCTGTTGCGGGGGATGGGCACGACGGGTATGATTGGGGCGCTCGCCGGGTGTGCCGGGGTGATGGACAGGGAGTACGAGGCGACACCCGGAACCGTCCCGGCGGACACCGCCGAGGACCACGGGCTCGAGGAGCCGGAGACGCGGACCCAGGAGGGGAGAGTGACACAGGGGGTGGTGGTCGGTGATATCGAGGCCGAACTCACCTCGCACACGACCACCTACACCAGGACGGAGGACCCGGTCGAGGAGACTGCGGAGTTCGCCGTGCGCAACCTGCAGGTGCCGTCGGCGGTGCTGGCCGGTGCGGAGTTCACGATGGCGGCCGTGGTCCAGAACACCGGGGATTCAGCGGGCGAGACCGAGGTCGACCTGGTCTCGACCAAGGGCGAACCGTTCGACTACGACGCAAAGGTCGTCTCGCTGGAGGGCGGCGAATCGACGACTGTCGCGCTCACGGTCGAAACTGGGCCGGGCGACGCCGGAGAATACACGGTCACGCTCCGGGCCGGCGACGGCTCCGTGACCGGAGAGATAACCGTCGAGCAACCGCCGGACGACGACGCGACGTCGCCGCCGGACGAACCACCACGCGTGGGGGTCGAAAGCGACGACCGGGTCGACCTGGCTTTCGGACCGGGACTCGCCCCCTCGAACGACACCGAGAGCGACGAGCCGACATTCACTGCCGGAGAGCCGGGACTCGCGAGACTGGGTCCGGAGACCGGTCGCACGGGCCGGGTGTCGCTCACCAGTCCGCCCGACGCGTCGTTCCTCCGGCCGGACGCGTTGGGAACCGACGTCTACGGGGCGTTCGTTCCGGAGGACGGGCTTCTGGGCGAGAACGAAGAACTCCGGTTTACCGGTCCGAACGGGGCCCACGTTTCGATAGGTCAGAACCAGGCCGTGCTGGTCGCAGGCGACGAGGATGGACTCCTGCTCGGACCCATCGACTATTCCGGAGAACTCGTCGGGACCATCGACTATTCCGGAGAAATCGAACAGTGGGCGGATGGACACCAACCGATCAGGCTAACTGGCGAGCGGAACACCGTTCGGGTCGGTATCCACCTCTCGTTCAATAACCTGACCCTCTCCTCCTTCGAGGACCAGCGCATCAAACAGGCCGAGAACGGAGACCTCTACGTGACAGTCACGGACGTGGCACTGGGGGATGGTGGGTTCATCGGGCTCTATGATGCCTCGGGGGAGACGTTCCCCGGCGATGATAATAGCCCCCAAACCGGCCCGCCCGGGCAAGCCGTGGGTATAACCGTCGAGGGCGAGCCAGAACTCCCGTTGATCGGCGTCAGTGAGTACATCGACCCCGACGTCGTCGTCGACGCGAACATCGTCCTCGACGACGTCAGCGGCCTCGAGGAGGACGCGACACACAGGATGGTCGCGATTCCGCACGAGGAGTCGAACGGTGACCTCGGCAGTGTCTACCCTGCCGCCGGGGACCGGGACGTCGCTCTCGCCTCGCTCGCCCACGTGTACTTCGGCGGCATCGAGCCCGTCGAACCCGACACGTTCAGTATCCACTCGACGCCGAATCCGGAGTTCGTCGGACAGAACCTCAATCCCGCCGCCACGGGGGATATCGAGGAACTGATCCGGGAGTATCCACGGACGTTCGAGCGGGCGTGCAACTGCGAGCTCCAGCAACCCGACGAGATCGAGGTCAGGCGGGTCGATCCTGCCGAGACCACGTTGCGCCGGAACGACGTCGGGCGGACCGTGTTCCACCTCGAGAAGGGGGCGCTGCCGGACGTGCCCGAAACGACGACGCTGCTCGGCGATGAAGTTCCGATCGAGTTCTTCCTGATTCCGAGCTGGCCGCCCCGTTCCGGGTCGCGGCGAGGAGCGGACGAAGGCGGCGCGGACGAGGTCCAGACGGAGATGGTCTCACTCGATCTCACCGGGACGGCGAAGACGACTGGCCAACTCGACCCCGGAACGCAGGAGGCGGTCATCGTGGTCTTCACCTCGAGGAATCACGGGTTTTTCTCGCCGGACACGGCATTGACGTCGTTCCTGTCCGGTGCGGAATCGGATGGGACACGAGATATCGCCGAGGCGGCGAACACGGTCGACGGCGTCTGTCCGAGTATCACCGGCGGGACGGCCGCCGAGACGTCGACACCGACGCCTACGCCGTCGCCGACGCCGGCTGCAACTCCGCCCAGGGATCTCCTCGACGAGTACCTCGGGCTCGTGGAGGGCGTCGGTGCCGCCGCGTCCGAGCTGCGACAGGTCAACAGGACCGCGATCGGACACATGTCGGCGGCAGAGACCGAACTCCTCAGACTCGATTCCGTGGCCGAGGTGGCGGCCCTCTCGGAGGACGACCTGCTGGGGGAGGTGCTCCTGGCCGACTTCGATCCGGGCTCGGTCTCCGACCGTGACCTCGCAGAGATCTCATTCGATGACAGGCCGTTCGACGTGAGCTCGCTGGAGACGGAGGTCGATGTATTTGCGGCCGCACTCGAGCGGTCCGACCAGCTTGAAGCCGCGCTCGCAGACCGGACCGATGACCTCGAGGATTGGATGAGTCGGAACCACGGCTTCTTCAACACGCACGCGACGACGAAGGTCGGGCCGGTCGCCCCGTTCTGGGAGGAGCCGACCGCGCTCATCAACACCATCCCGGCAGTCACCGCCAGTCCGCTGGTGAACATCGCACCCGAACCGACACCGATCGGTCCGGACGGTGGGGCGTGTACGTCGGAGTGTATCGGTGCCGAGATGCGCGTGGTGGTCGGGCACGGGTCGTCCTACAATCCCTTCGGCCACGCCTGGATCGAGGTCGTGATGGAGTACCGCGTGACGTGTGCTGGCCCCGGGTTCGAAACGACGTCCTACACGTACACGGACTCCTGGTCGAGGGGTCACTACGGGAACAAGACGGTCAAAGACGAGTCCGGAAACAGCGTCGTCTGTATCCCTGCCCGTGAGCAGATATCGTGTTCGACTGCCCGGTCGATCAAGGGGAGCGTCTCGCCGTTTTCTTCCGGCTACAACCTCCTCACTCGAAACTGTCTGGACTGGGCTGCAAAACAGCTCGAGCGGGTCAATCGATCGAAGGGACGCGCCGTGGACGGCGACGCCGGATGGGTCTCCAAGCCCTGTCAACTGTGTTCGAACTGGACCTGCTGACTCCGCGATTCCGAGATACTACACACACGCACAAATCGAAACACCTCGCCCCGTCGCTACCGGGTCGCCAGGAGTGCTGTCGTCGAGGAACTCCTCGAACTCAACAGCGCGCCAAACGCAGCCGCCCCCGAGCAACGACACGGAGGGCCGCGAGAAACCGGACGTCAGTCCGGTGAGGAGCGGCCCGAACACGGCTGACACCTGTAGAATACTGGCGGGCGAAAATCCGCCAGGATTTTCGTCCGACAGTATCAGTCGTCGGCGGGCGACGCCCGGGTCGTCATGTCGACGTCCTCGGCGTCGACGCCGAGTTCGTCGATGGCGGCCTGTGCGGCGCGCTTGCCCGAAAGCAACATGGCGCCGAAGGTCGGCCCCATCCGCGGGAGGCCGTAGGTGGTGGCGGTCGCCATGCCCGTCACGATCAGGCCGTCGTGGGCCAGGCCGGTGTGTTCGACGACCGCGTCCTCGGACTGGCCGACCCACATCGAGTCGTGGCCCGGGGAGTCGTGGCCGGGTGCGCCGTACTGACCCTCGTCGGTCTGGTCCATGCCGGTGCTGTGTTCCTCGGCGTGTTCGATCCCGGGCGCGTTCAGGACGCCCCGTTCCTGGAGCTTCGAGACGGCGACGGCGTCGTGGCCCGTCGCATCGATCACCAGGTCCGCCTCGACGGCGATCGGGTCGACGCAGGTGATCTCCCGGGGCAGCGCGTGGACTGGTGTCCAGTTCATCACGATGCCGCCGACGCGGTGGTCCTCGCGGATCACGATGTCCGTGAACTCAGTCATGTTCTGGATCTTCGCGCCGGCGTCACAGGCGGCCTTTATCAGCCCCGAGCAGGCCTCGGGCCCGTTGGCGACGTACAGCCCCTCGCTGTCCTGGGACTGCTTGTACTCGACGTCGAGGTCCGCGAGCACCTGCTGGGCGGGGTCCCGAACGGTGACCTTGTTCATCAGAAAGCCACCCAGCCAGAAGCCGCCGCCGAGGTAGTTGTTCTTCTCGACGACCATCGTCTTTACGCCCCGTTCGGAGAGTTCCTTGCCGGCCATCAGCCCCGAAGGGCCGCCGCCGACGATGATGACGTCCGAATCCGAGAAGTCCATGAACTCCTCTGTCCACTCCTGGCCGATCGCACGCGTCACGTCTGCCTCACCGACGTCGCTGAACTGGTCGAAGCTATCCTGGCTCATACCACCGGCTGTTAGTAGCGGGTGGTCTTATCACTTGTGCTATAAGTCATCTGTACAAACGGCTTGTACCGTCGACGGGGGCGCGAATGAGTCGGAACGGTAGCGGGCGCAGTGGACTTATAGCGGGCGACGGCGAAGGCGCGGGCATGTCGTTTCGCTTCCCGAGTGAGATCGTAGTAGAGCGGTTCGTTCCCACGGCCCGGGCGATGCTCGCGACGGAACTCGACGGCCGCGGGCTCACCCAGGAGGAGATCGCGGACCGCCTCGGCGTCAGCCAGGCGGCGGTCAGCCAGTACGTCCGGGGGGACGTGACCGTCGAGGAGCGGTTCGCGGGCGACGAGCGCCTGCAGACGGCCGTCGAGTCGATCGCCGAGGGGTTCACAGCAGGGACGATGGACAGCTACGAGGCGCTCGGTGAGTTGCTGGCGGTGATACGCGAGTTCGAGGACCGCGGCCCAATCTGTGCGGTCCACGAGGAGGAGATGCCCGCGCTGGCGGGGCTGGGCTGTGACCTCTGCGTGCGCGGCGTCGACGAGCGAGTCGTCACGGAGCGGGACGCGCTGGACGCGGTCCGGCGGGCGGCACGGCGACTCGCGAACGCCCCCGGGGTGGCAGCACACGTCCCCAACGTCGGGACCAACGTCGGGACGGCGGTGCCGGGGGCGGACGACGAGACGGACGTGGCCGCGATGCCGGGCCGCCTGCAGGCCGTCGGATCGCGGGTGGTCGTCCCCTCCGACCCGGAGTTCGGCGTCTCCCGGCGGGTCGCCGGCGCGATTCTCGCCGCAATGGACGCCGACGCCGAGGTCCGGGGCGCGCTGAACCTCGCCACCTCCGAAGGGCTGCTTGCTGCGGCTCGCGAACGTGGGCACGACCCTATCGAGTTTGACGCCTCCTACGAAAACAGGACCGGGCGGCTCCGCGAGCGGTTCCGCGAGCGGGGGTCGGTTCCACCGGTTATCTACCACGAAGGCGCGTTTGGCATCGAACCGGTCACCTACGTGTTCGGCGAAACGGCGACTGAGGCCGCCGACCTGGCGATCGAACTGATCGACAGGACGCAGTAATGGACACAGGAAAGTGGACTCTCAGTTGTCGAGGATGCCGTCGGAAGCGACGGTGTCCTCGGTGACATCGGTATCGACGTCGATCTGCTGGACCAGCTCGACGAGATCACGGAGCTGGGGGAAGGTGTAGACGGTGAGGTCGATATCGTTGCCGCCGGCGGTGATCTGTGAGTCGAGGACGAAGACGACGTCCTCGTCGGGCCAGCCGCCCATCTTCTGGATGATGGCGTGGGAGGGGCCGTAGGTGAACTCCGGAGTTCCCATCTCGATTGTCGCATCCAGGACGTTCGCCCAGCCATCGATGTACCCGGAGGTCATGATGTTGCCGATCTCCTGGATCGCAGACCGCTCCATGTCGGTGAAGCCGCTCTCGTCGTTCCCGCCGTCACCCGGAACCATCAGCTGTGCCAGCCGCTTGCTGTCGGCCGGCGAGAGCATGAACAGGACGTACCCGTAGGGCGATTCGGTGAGTTCGACGTGGATGCCGACCTGCGTCTCGTCGCCGAGGTGGGTCTTCACGTCGTCGATGTGCAGGAAGTTGATCTTCGAGACCCGGATCTCCGCGTCGACTCCGGTCATCTGACTCAGGCTGTCGGCAACCGTCCGGGATCCCTCCTTGGAGATCTTGTTGAACACCTCCAGCTTTCTGACGTCGATCTCAAGGCTCATACCAGACTCTGGACGTCACCACCCGTAAAGTCCCCGGACGGAGGTGATCGTTTCATGCTTCGCCGAGGGCGCCCTCGCGGATGGTCCGCTCGGCGGCTGTGAGCGCCTCGTCGGCGTCGAACTCCTCGACGACTCCGCGCAGTTCAGACTCGCTCGCGCCCGTGAGATCGCGCGCGTGGGCAGTTGCCTTCGGCACGGCGCGGATGATGTTGTCGACGATCGGCACGGTCGCAACCTGTGCCGACCGGGACAGCGGATTCAGGTCGATGACGATCTCGGATTTGCCCATCTCCGTCAGCGCTGCGGCGCGGTCGCCGTCCTCCAGGGGCACCACGACCACGTCGGCGGCGTGGATCCCGTCGGCGTCGACCTTCGCGCGCTCGTGGTCGAGGCCGGGAATGTGCGCGTCGGCGGCGAGGCCCTTGACTTCCTCGGCGCCGTGCTCCTCGAGGTGCTCGGCGATGGCACGGACGCGCTCGTCGGTCCGGTGAAAGAGGTTCACCTCGATGTCGGCGCCGGTCACCGCGGCGAGGTCCACCGTCTCCTCGGGAACCAGCGCCGCCGCGTTGCCGTTGACCGAGAGCACGGGGTGATCGGCGAGCAGGAGGTGAGCCGCTGCCGCGCGGGCGGCCTCGTCGGCGCTCGGAATTGTCTCCTCGCCGAGCAGGTAGTCAAGCGCCTCCCCGCGGCCGTGGGCGATGAGCCCCTGGGTACTCGTGATGCCCTTCTCGAAGCCCTTCTCGATGCGATGCCGTGTCAGGAGGGAGTCGTATCGAGGATGGGAGTCGGGCACGTCGAACTCGTCCATGTAAGACCGGCGGGGGGCGAACGACAAAAGTCAACTGACACGTGTCGAAAGCGACGATCAGTCCTCGGCCGCCAGAACCGTCGCGCCCCCGGAGTGGACGTGACAGACTGACGGGTCGTAGCCGGCATCCGAGAGCCCGGTATCGAGCGCGATCACCGTCTGCCCGAGCATCGCCATCGCGGCCGTCCCGCCCGCCTCGGTGACGTCGGTGACGATCTCCTGGACGCCCTCGGTCAGCAGGCCAGCCTCGCGGGAGAACCGCCGGGAGGCCCGCATGAACGTCTCCAGTGTCGGCTCTGAGACGACCTCTGCAAGGGCCTGTTCCCCGGCGGCGGTGAGAGCCGCGGTGTCACCCCCGAGGATCTCGGCGGTGTCGAGTTCGCCGCGGACGACATACTCCACCCGTGTCCGGGCCGGGATCGCGTCGAGTTTGTTGACCTGCGGCCCCCCGGGTTCGAGCCGGAGAGGCACTCCCCCGCGGGCCTGTGCAACGACGTCACCGAGGCCGGTCCCCGCCTGGACCTCCGCGCCGTGTGCGATCGTGACGAGTTCGTTCTCGGAGAGGCGACAGTCGAAGACCTGGTTCGCTGCCAGCACCGCGCCGAGTGCTACCGCGCCGGAGACGCCAAAGCCGGTCCCGGGTGGGAGTTCCGTCTCGGCACGGACCCGCGCGGACACGCCCAGCGCGTCCAGGACACGCCCGACGGCCCCCATCTCGACCGAGACGTCGCCGAGAAAGACAGTAGTCTCGTCGGCGGGACGGACGCTCACGGTCACGCCGTCGGATAGCGCGAGGCCGCCCCCGCGTGAACCGGTCTTCACCGGATCGGGGTCCGGGTCACTCGTAAAAAAGCCCGTCACGTGTCCCGGCACGAACGCCTGTGCCTGGTCGGTCATTACTCCCCTGTGTGCGACGAACGCGCTTAGTCCTTGTCGATCAGGGCGGACTGAGGAAGAGCGCGTCCGCGAGGAAGAGTGAACTCGCCAGCGCACCGGCGGCGACGGCCAGCTGAAGCGAGACGGGCAACAGCGCGTGACCCGCCAGCGCCAGCGCGAAGAGCAGCGGGATCACCGCCAGGACCGCGTCGTACCGGGACACCGCAGGTAACCCATCGAGGGTTGCGTCCGAATGGGTGCCTGTTCCCCTGTGCCTGGTTTGCCGTCCTGTCGACATCGGTTTTCCGCCTCCTATCAGCTAGAGTGGTTGTATCCCACTTAAAATTTACTTTGAGATTCTTTCTAGAACCCATTCAAAAACATCTTAAAACACCGATTATGAATTTTTATAAGTTATGAGTATGTATTATCTCGATAACCACAGGAAAGCGAGAGGATATATGAGGATAAGAGAGAGTTCGTACGGTCCGGAATAGACACATTTGTTATACGTTAGAGAGTCGGCGGACAGGACCTTCTCTGGTCAAGAGGGCCGCGAGAAACCGGACGTCAGTCCGGTGACGAGCGGCCCGAACACAGCTGACACCCTCCGAATACTGGCGGGCGAAAATCCGCCAGGGTTTTCGTCCGACAGTATCAGTCGCTCGCGCCCCGGTCGGAGCGAGAGGGTGGTGGGATGCGCTCCTCGGAGACGGGCGGTTGCGGGAGGATACACCGGTCGGGTTCGTCGTTGACGTGGGCGTACTTGTCGGGTGCGTTCGCGAGCGGGTGTGCCGGGTTCTCGCCGCTGGGGATGCGAGCGGCACGGATCTCGGAGAACCCGTGGAGGCGTGCGCGGATGCCCCGCCAGTGGAGCCCGGTCGCCCGCGGGACCGACACCGCGTGGGGTGTGTCGCCCCCCACGGCGCTTGCGAGCAGGGTCGCGTTGACGTTTGCCGCGAGCTGGTCGTGGTCGACGAGCAAACCGATGCTCGCGTCCGCCGGCGACCGCGCGGCGAGGACGTCCAGTCCGAGGTGGAGCGCGCGGTACTCCGCCACGTTGTTGTCCGGCGCCCGGTTGGGTACCGACAGGCGGGCGACGCGCTCGCCGTCTCGTGTCTCGATGACCGCACCCAGCCCGCCACCATCGTCTCTGAAGGAGCCATCTGTGGCCAGATAGAAGTCCCGATGGTGGGTCCGGGGCGGGTGGGCGATGTGTGGCGTCGGCGACTCGTCGAACAGGTCTCGCAGTGACGGCCGGCCGTAGGCGGCCATATCACAGTTAGGGTGCGGGGACTGTTAAATATTTTCGGCACGTGCGCCCCGCCAGCGGCCGCGTCTCGAAAGACATTCGACCGGGCAACACACACCTCCGGCCGTGTCTCACTACCGGAACCTCGCCCTGTTTCTGGTGTTATCTGCGGTCTGGGGGACAGCCTTCGTCGCGATCAAGGCCGGGCTCTCGTACTTTCCGCCGGTCCTGTTTGCCGCACTCAGATACGATGTCGCCGGCATCATCATGCTGGGGTACGCCGTCGTCGCAACCGACGTCCCGCTCCCCCGCACCCGTCGCGAGTGGGCGGTCGTGGCCGTCGGCGCGGTGTTGCTCATCGCCGGCTACCACGCGTTCCTATTCGTCGGCGAACAGGGCACGACCAGCGCAGCTGCGGCCATCATCGTCAGCCTCTCGCCCATTCTCACGACCGTCATCGCGCGGGGCTTTCTCCCCTCCGAGCGCCTCGCCCCGGCCGGGATTGCCGGACTCGTACTCGGGATTGTCGGCGTCGGCCTGCTCGTCCAGCCCACCCCCCAGCGCCTCCTGGGCGGGGAGATGCTGTCCGAACTCCTCGTGTTCGTCGCGGTGCTGTCCTTCGCGCTCGGGAGCGTCCTGACGCGGTGGCTCGACGTCGACCTGCCCGTCGAGACGATGGAAGCGTGGGCGATGCTCGGCGGCGCGGGGCTGATGCACGTCGCCAGCTTCGGGCTGGGCGAGTCGCTCGGGGCAGTCCAGTGGACGCCGCGTGCGCTCGGCGCGCTGGGATATCTCGCGCTCGTCGCAAGCGCCGCCGGCTTCCTCGTCTACTTCGTCCTCCTGGACCGGCTGGGCCCGATCGAGATCAACCTCGTATCGTACGCGGCGCCGGTGTTCGCGGCGATCGGCGGCGTGGTGGTGCTGGGCGAAACGGTCGGCGTGGCCGCTGTCGTGGGCTTTCTGCTCATCGTCGCCGGCTTCGCCGTCCTGAAGCGGAACGCGCTACGGCGGGAACTCGCACAGCGGGGTTGACCTCCTCTCCGCCCTAAAGGGCGAAGATTCCTCCGTGGGGAATCCGGCCT